>NZ_WNXE01000574.1:0-1034 GCF_010993615.1 Arhodomonas sp. KWT
GCCGCCGGCGTGAACCTCTCGGACGCCGACTCCCGCATCGACCTCGGCCAGGTGGACATCAGCAGCACCGGCGGGGAAGGCATATCCCTGTCCAATGCGAACCAGGTCGGCAGCTTTCACATCAGTGGCGGCACGATCACAGACACCGATTCGACGGGGATCCATATCGGCAACGTCGCTTCCGGGACCATCACCGGCGTGACCATAGACACGGTGCTCAACGGTGACGGAATCATGCTGTCCAATGTCGGCGACTTCTCCGACGATGCCGGTGCGACCAAGGACTTCGTCATCGACGGCGTGACCATCGACAACGTGGGCAGCGGCGCCGGCGACGAAGGCATCTCCATCATCAACGGAGAGGCCATCCGGATCGTGGATGCCACCGTGTCCGGCACCGGCGGCAATGCCCTCGGTCTCGGCGGCCAGGGCATAGACGTCGACAACGCCACCATCAGCGACTTCGGCGGCAACGGGATCCGTATCGCCGACAGCAACGGTTCCAGCGGGGACACCTGGGGCGGCATCAACGTCAATGGCGGCACCATCGACACCACCGGCGGCGGGTTCGGTATCGTCTTCGACGACGGCCCGGGCAGCGCCTCCGGTGTAACCATCACCGGCGACGGATACGGCGTGATGGTCTATGGCAGCGGTTCACCCGCGTTCACACGGGTGACGCTCGACAACCTCGATATCGACGTGGACCACGTGGGCGTCTCACTCAATCAGAACGGCACGGTCGGCCCGTCCTCCAACGTCACGCTCGATGACAGCACCATTGCTTCCGGCACTGCCAGCGTCGACGGCACCGGCATCCTCATCGAGGGCGACGTCACCGTGGATGGCGCGGGCAACACCGTTTCCCTCCAGGGCACCGGCGGCGAGACCGCCTGCGACACCACGAACGCCGGCACCGTCACCGGCAGCATCGCCTACAACGGCGGCAACTCCTGTCCGTAACGGCGGCAAACCGGGCCCCGGCCACGCCGGGGCCCGGCCCTGACGCCTCCCCCGCCGTGACGTCCCACGGC
>NZ_WNXE01000575.1:0-1032 GCF_010993615.1 Arhodomonas sp. KWT
GAATCGAGCAGCGCCTTCGAGGGGATACAGCCCACGTTCAGGCAGGTCCCGCCCAGCGCGGGCTCGCTGCCCTTGCGCCGGAACTCGTCGATGCAGGCCACGCTCATGCCCAGCTGCGAGGCGCGGATGGCCGCCACGTAGCCCGCGGGGCCGGCACCGATGACGATGACGTCGTAGGAATTGGCCATTTTGACTCCCGTTGTCTAAAGCCGATTAAACCTCGAGCAGCAGCCGCGCCGGGTCCTCGATGACCTCCTTGATCGCGACGAGGAACTGAACCGCCTCGCGGCCGTCGATGATGCGGTGATCGTAGGAGTGAGCCAGGTACATCATCGGCAGGGCGCGGATTTCGCCATTCTCGACCATGGCCCGCTCCTGGATCTTGTGCATGCCGAGGATGCCGCTCTGCGGCGGGTTGAGGATCGGCGTCGACAGCAGCGAGCCGAAGATACCGCCGTTGGTGAGCGTGAAGGTGCCGCCGGTGAGTTCGTCGATGCTGATCTTGCCGGCCTTGGCGCGCTGGCCGAAGTCGGCGATCGCGGACTCGATCTCGGCGAACGAGAGCTGGTCGGCGTTACGCAGCACCGGCACCATCAGGCCGCGCTCCGTGGACACGGCGATGCCGATGTCGTAGTAGCCGTGGTAGATGATGTCGGAGCCGTCGATGGAGGCGTTCACCGCCGGGTAGCGCTTGAGGGCCTCGACCGCCGCCTTCACGAAGAACGACATGAAGCCCAGCTTGATGCCGTGGGTCTTCTCGAACTGGTCCTTGTAGCGGGCACGCAGGTCCATCACCGGCTTCATGTTGACCTCGTTGAAGGTGGTCAGCATGGCGGCGGTCTGCTGCGCCTCGACCAGACGCTCGGCGATGCGCTGGCGCAGACGGGTCATGGGCACGCGGCGCTCGGGGCGCTCGCCGGCGGCCGCGGCCTCGGTGGCCGCCGGGGCCTCCGGGGACTTGGACTCGGCCGGGGCGCTGCGCCGACCCGCCGGCTCCGGCTCGCGGGGCTTGCGCTCGGCGGCACCGCTGTC
>NZ_WNXE01000576.1:0-1029 GCF_010993615.1 Arhodomonas sp. KWT
TGCTCGGCAATGGCCGGGGATTCCGGCTCCGGCAGGCGGAAGCCGTCGCGCAGTGTCCGCCAGATGCCGTCCGGGCCTTTGTCCCTGGAGGGCGTGCGGTCCTGGGACTTATCCGCGCCGTTATTCCCCGGCTCGCCGAATACGCTGGCCGGTGACCTGTCGAGTAGCAGCGCGTCCGCCGCCGCCAGGGACGAGGCCGTCTCCGCTGTCCCGCCGGCGGTGTTGCCCTCGGCGCTGTTGCTGCCGGTGGGTGCCACACTACAGGCGCTGAGGGTCAGGCACGTGAGCAAAGGCAGCACGGCGCGTGATCGCACGGTCATTCTCCTTGATTGGATATCCATCGCCCCGCGGTCTTTCAGAATGCGTCCTTCCAGGCGCGCACGGCGGCGAAGACCGCCACCCCGTCGGCAAGGGCGTGGCCGGCGCGGGTCGCGGCGCGCTTGCGCACCGTCGGTGCGTCGGTGCGCAGAAACGGGTTGGTGGCCAGCTCCTCGGCAATGGTCGAGGGCAGAGTGATCCGGTCGTGGGCGCGCGCCTCGCGCACCGCGGTCAGCCGCTGCAGCAGCCCGGTGTTGTCCGGCTCCACCTCGGCGGCGAAGGTGAGATTCGCCTGGGTGTACTCGTGGGCGCAGTAGACCCGTGTCTCGCCGGGCAGCGCGGTGAAGCGCGCCAGCGAGGCGTGCATCTGCTCCGGCGTGCCCTCGAACAGCCGGCCGCAGCCGCCGGCGAACAGCGTGTCCCCACAGAAGAGCATGCCGTCGCCGTAATAGGCGATGTGACCGGCCGTGTGGCCGGGGCAGGCGATGACCTCGAAGGTGATGCCGAAGCCGGGCAGCGTGACAGCGTCGCCATCCGCCAGCGCGACGGTGCGCCCGGGGATGCGCTCGTCCGCCGGCCCCCACACCGGGATGTCAGCCCCGGCGGCCGCGACCAGCTCGCGGACACCGCCGGTGTGATCCGGATGGTGGTGGGTGATGAGGATCCCCGCCAGGGTGAGCCCGCGCTCGTCGAGCGCGCGGCGCACCGGGG
>NZ_WNXE01000577.1:0-1029 GCF_010993615.1 Arhodomonas sp. KWT
GCCGCGGCCTCCGGGCTCGGCGTGACCGGCCAGCTCGAGCTGCTCGGCGCGATGGCCGCCCTCGCCCTGACCCTGGCGCCGCTGGCCGCGGCCGCGGGCCTGCGGATCAGCCTGGACTGAGCGCAGACGCCCGTCACGCTGCCACCCCGGACGGCCGGGGGCAACGGTGCGCATACGCCGCATCCCCCACAGGGACACGCCGACCCCCGCCACCGCGAGCACACCACCGAGCCACTCCCGCGGCCGGACCGGGTCACCGAACTGCAGGACCGTCCAGACCATGGTCACCGGCGGAGTGAGATAGAACAGCACCGCCGTGAGGCTGGCCCCGTGGCACCGAAGGCTGGCGATGAAGAAACCGTAGCCGCCGAAGCTGGACAGCACCACCAGCCAGACGATGGCGCGCCAGTCGCCCGCTTCCGCCCCGGGCAGTGCCGGCAGGCCACCCTGATAGACGAGGTGTGCCAGCAGGAACAGCGCCGCCGCCGCAGCGAGCTGCCATAGCAGCCGGTCGACGAGACCGAATCCCACCGCCGGGCGGTACGCGGACAGCAGCCCGCCGGCGGTCAGGCATACCGCGGAGCCAAACGGCAGGCTGTAGGCCCAGACCGGGGCACTTCCGACCCCATGCATGTCCCCGCCGACACTGATCGCCACGCCGGCCACGGCAACCAGGACCCCCGCCCACCCGGCGGCGCCGATGCGCTCGCCGACGCGCAGGCTGGTGACGAGCGCGGTCATCAGGGGCTGCAACGCGGTAATCAGCGCGACGATCCCGGGGCTGACCCCGAGCGCCGTCGCGAATACGACGCCGAGCAGGAAGCCGCCGACGCTGAAGCTGCCGGCCACGAGCTCGGCCGCCACCGCCCGGGGCGTCAGCGCCGCGCGCCGGGCAGTGGCCATGCGGCGGGCGAGCAGGATCAGCGCACACAGGGCGACCGCGATCACGAAGCGCCAGAAGAAGATGGCGGTCGGCGGCAGGTCGACCACCGTCGCCATCCGTGTACCGATGAACCCCGAGCTCCAGCA
>NZ_WNXE01000578.1:0-1028 GCF_010993615.1 Arhodomonas sp. KWT
CCGCCGAACGGCGCCTCCGGCGTCGGGCCGGTGCCGGAGTTCAGCGCGGCGTGGGCGAAATTCAGGCGCTCGATCACCCGGTGGCCTCGCTCGCGGTCGCCGGTAAAGATGTAGGACGCGAGGCCGTACTCGGTGTCGTTGGCCGCGGCGACCACCTCGTCATCGTCACGGAAGGTGATCATCGGCACCAGCGGCCCGAACGTTTCCTCGACGGTGCACAGCGCGCCGGCGGGCACGTCCAGCAGCACGGTGGGCGCGTAGAAAGTGCCCGGCAGGCCGGAGACATCCAGCTCGGCGACCTTTTTCGCGCCCTTGTTGAGCGCGTCCTGAACGTGGCGGCTGACCTTGTCGACGGCGTTCTCGTCGATGAGCGGGCCGATGGTCGTGCCCTCGGCGAGCCCGTCGCCCACGCGCAGGCCCCTCACACGCTCGGCAACCTTTTCCGCGAATGCCTCGGCGACGCGCTCGTGGACGAACACGCGGTTGGCACAGACGCAGGTCTGGCCGCCGCCGCGGAACTTGTTGCCCATGAGGTTATCGGCGGCGGCGTCCAGGTCGGCATCGTCGAACACCAGGAACGGCGCGTTGCCGCCGAGCTCCAGGGTCAGGCGCTTGATCCCGGGCGCGGCCTTCTCGATGAGCTCGCGGCCCACCTCGGTGGAGCCGGTGAACGAGAACACCCGCACCGACGGGTGCTTGAGCAGGGTGTCGGAGATCGTGCCCGCCGAGCCCATCACCAGGTTCACCTTGCCCGCGGGCAGGTCCAGCTCCCGGTCGAGCAGGGTGAACAGCGCGATCATGGTCAGCGGCGTCTTCGACGACGGCTTGATCACGCTCGCGCAATCCGCCGCCAGCGCCGAGGAGAGCTTCTTGGCGATCATGCCGATGGGGAAGTTCCAGGGCGTACTCAGCGCCACGACCCCCGCCGGACGCTGATGGACCGTCCAGGTGCAGTTCTTGGGGTGCTCGTCGATGGTGCGCGGGCGCAGCTCGTCGATGTGCTCGCCGCAGTAGCGGAAGAAGCCCGC
>NZ_WNXE01000579.1:0-1028 GCF_010993615.1 Arhodomonas sp. KWT
TGAAGGTGGTCCGGCCGGATACCGGCGAGGGTCTGCCGGACGGTCTCCGAGACCGGTTCCCCGAGGTCGTGGCCCATACCCAGCGCGGGCAGCGGAGAGCGTGCGTCGTGGTCCACGTGCACCGGCACGACGGCACGCTCCCCGGGCGTCGCCGGGGCGTCGCCCGAGGCCGGCCCGTCGATGCGCACGCGTACGCGCTGTACCACCGTCTCGCCCGCCTCGATGCGGTAGGGCGTCGGCCATGCCAGTGGACGGTTGTAGGTCTTGAACGAGGCGTCGGTCCAGTTGCGCTGGTCCTCCATTTCGAAGACATCGCCCTCGAAGGCGCACTCGACGGTGATCCCGGGCCGGGGCTGGTGGCGGATGGCGGCGATGTCGAAAAAGGGCTGGCCGGGGCTGATCCGGTCCGGGAAACGGCCGTCCTCGTCTCCGCCGTCCGTGTGCATGACGGTGGCCGGACTGCCCGCGACGCCCTCGATGGGATGCAGTACCACGAGCCCGCTGCGGCTGGTGGTGAAGCCGCCGGGCGAGCTGAGCCGGGCGGTCACCGTGAGCTCGCCGTCGCGGATCCGGGCCTCGAACGCCGCCGCCAGGGTGCCGGCCCCGGCGGTGGTGGCCTCGAAGCGGAACACCCAGGTGCCGTCGTCGCGGTGTGCGGACGTCTCCTCGCGCTGGAGCAGGCAGGTGCCCCACTGATCGTCGCGTATCGTCAGCCCGATGCCGCGGAGGATCTCGGTCCCGCCGACGTGGATATGCCTGAGCCAGCCGTCATCGACCGCGAGCTCGAATGCGCCGGCCCGGATGGCCATGGGGGATGGCGGGGCAGCATCGGTTCCGAACAGGGCCTCGGCGTCACTGGGGTTGGGGTGCATGGCTGCGCTCTCCTCCTGCGCCGGATGCATTGTCGTCGAATTCAGGCTAGAAATAACGTCATCACACCAGTCGGTCAAACGCCCGTCCGACCGCCGTAGCCTTGACGACCGGGAGATTACTGGTGTAATGAGTGTACGACATGATGATCGGACCGA
>NZ_WNXE01000057.1:0-17517 GCF_010993615.1 Arhodomonas sp. KWT
CGGCGCGACGGCCGGGTCTCTCGTAAGTGCTTGTCTGGGTGGTGGCCAGGGAGAGAATCGAACTCCCGACACGGGGAGTTTCAATCCCCTCAAGACCACTTCCCAACGCTCCCGCCACAAGCGGCATTTCCTCGAATAAACCCATAAACTCAATAACTTATACTATGCCATTTGCCGCCGTTGACCGTCAAGTCATTCCGGTTATGCTGTGACACAGATGTGACATAGCTGTGACCGACAATCCACGGACCCCATGCCGAACTTGACTGACGCCCGCATCCGCAAGATGACGCCGCCCGCGCGCGGCCGGCGGCTCGTGTTCGACGAGCACCGCGACGCGCCGAAAGGCTTCGGCCTGCGCATCACCGCTGCGGGCAAACGCGCATTCGTTCTCCGCTATCTCACGCACGATGGAAAAGACCGGCTCCTTACAATCGGCGAGCATCCGACCTGGAGCCTCGCGGCCGCGCGCAAGCGCGCGTCCGAGCTGCGCCGCGAGATCGACAGCGGCGCCGATGTGCTCGCGCAGCGGCGCGAGAAGCGCGCGGAGCCGACCGTCTCAGACGTAGTGGGACGCTACTGCGCGGCTCACGTCGATCACTTAGCGAGCGCGACGAGCGTGCGCAGGACGCTCGAGCGGCACTTATTACCCGCGATCGGCGACCGCAAGCTCCGCGACGTGCGGCGTCGTGACGTGATCGCGCTGCTGGAGCCGCTGGCGGCGGCGAAACCACGGCAAGCCGGCAAGCTGCTCGGCTACCTCAAGCAAGTATTCGCCTACGCCGAGGACCGGGAGATCATCGAGGCGTCGCCGATCGCGACGCTGAAGGCGAGCAAGATCGGCCCCGGACTCACTGCCCGCCGCCGCGCCCGGGTGCTCACGGACGACGAGGTACGCACGTTCTGGGAACGGGCCGAAACCTGCGGGATGCACCGCCTCACGGCCCTGGCGCTCAAGATGGTGCTAGTCACCGGCCAACGCCCCGGCGAGGTGGCCGGAATGCGCCACGACGAGGTGGACGGCGACCTGTGGACCATCCCGGCGGAGCGGCGCGGCAAGACCGAAACCGCCCACGTCGTGCCGCTCACGGATACCGCCCTGGCGTTGCTGGAGGCCGCCAAGGCCGAGGTAAAACGGCTCAGCCGACGCCACCCGCGAACCGGGGACTACGTGTTCGAGGCCCGCCCCGGTAGTCCCCTCACGTCGCTGGCGACCGCCCGCGCCGCCAGCCGCTACGCCGCTGCCCTGGGCAACGAAGACGCCAAGACCTGGGGGCGGTGGACGCCTCATGACCTACGCCGCACCTGCCGTACCGGGCTCGCCGCCATCGGCATCGACGAAGTGGTCGCCGAGGTGACCATCGGACATACCCGCAAGGGCATCGCCGCGGTCTACGACCTGCACCGCTATGACCGGGAGAAGCGCGCCGCCCTGGCCGCATGGGAGCGGCGGTTGTTGCGGATCGCCGAGGGCAAGCCCGCTGATGACAACGTGGTCCCCTTCACCGGTCCGGGCGGCATGGTGTGATTCGTCGGGATCAGCTAGTCTAATAAAGACTAATGAACTATCGCATCGAATGGACACGCCGGGCCACGAAAGAGGCTGCCCGCCTCGATGCACCGGATCGACGGCGAGTGGTTACGGCAGTCGGGGGGCTGGCGGATTGGCCGGCATGCCGGGAAACCCTGGACGTGAAGGCGCTGAAAGGCCACGCCCACCAATATCGCCTGCGTGTCGGCCGTTACCGGGTGCTGTTCGACGTGGAAGACAGCCTGGAAGTGGTGTCGGTGGAGCGAGTGAGGAAACGCGATGAGCGCACATATTGATTACCGCATCGACGAGCGGGAGGGGCGCCGCTTCGCTGTGGTGCCGCTGGAACAGTTCACCGCCTTGGTTGAGAGGGCCGGCGAAACGGACGCCCTGACGATCCCCCATGAGGTGGTCAGCCGCCACCTAGTCGATGGGGTCTCGCTTCCCCGCGCCTGGCGGGAATACCTAGGGCTCACGCAGATGGAGGTGGCGGAGCGCCTGGGGGTCACTCAGGGACGCGTAGCGCAATGGGAAGCGCCGGATGCCTCGCTGCGGCAGTCGTCGCGGAAGCGCATTGCCGAAGCCCTTGGGCTGCACGTCGGGCAGCTCACGCTAACTGATGGGCATGCAGCCTGACGCCTAGACCTACCGTTCATCGGGAAAAACCTACCGCTCATCATTGCCGTGACGCCCCGCGCCGGCGTTCCCGCCGCACCATACGCCACCGTATCGGTAAAAATGCGTGCAAAATCAGCGCGTGCAAATTCGATAATACTTTATTTGACACAAGCCACTGATTTTGCACGGTTTTCGGCCGCCGTGGTACTCCTTATCGCCAGCTATCGCCACATAGGAGCCATCCCGCGCCATCGAGATCACATGCCCGAGACAGAGACGCCCCGCCGGTGGCCGCCGGCGAGGCGTCGGGGCACCCCGTCTCCACGCGTTTCCACGCCAGCCCCGCAGGGCTGGCCTTGCAAAAAATAGGAGCACCCGATGTCACACTACGACACTCCGGGGCGCGGGTCCACCGCGCCCGCTATCATGACGCCGCGCGAGGCCGCGGACTACCTCCGCGTCGGCCAGCGCTCGCTGGAGCGATGGCGGCACGAGAGGCGAGGGCCGCGGTGGACCCGCATCGGGCACCAGGTGCGGTACAGGCGCGCCGATCTCGACGCCTACGCCGCAGCCCACACCGTCGCGCCGGTCGCCGAGGGTGGCCAGGAGGGACGGTGATGTCGACGATAGAAGCACCGATCGACCGCCTGCTCGCGCGTCTTGATGCCGTCCGCGGGCGGGGCGAGGGGCGCTGGATCGCCCGCTGCCCCGCGCACCATGACCACACGCCGTCGCTGGGCATCGCCGAGGGCGCGGACGGCGTGGTGCTGGTCCGCTGCCACGCCGGCTGCCCGACTCCGGACGTGCTGGCCGCCACCGGCCTCGATATGGCGGACCTGTTCCCGCGCCGCCTCCGGCGCGGCGGGCGCGGGCCGCGGCGGGCGGATGCGCGCCGACTCCCGCGCCCCGATGCCGCGGCGATGCTCGCGGCCGTCGGCGGCGAGGCCATGATCTGCGCGCTCGCTGCATCCGATCTCGCCGCCGGGCGGGCGCTCGGCGGCGATGACTATGCGCGCGTGATGGCCGCGGCGGCGACGCTCCGGCGGGCGGCGGATGCCGCCGGGAGGCATCAGGCATGACGGCATGGATCGATATGGGTGACCTGCTCGCGCGCCCGGTACCGCCGATCGACTGGCTGATTGATGGCCTGCTCCCCGCGGGTGCTGTCGGCGACATCTACGGCGCGCCGGGCGGCGGCAAATCGACGCTCGCGCTGCACCTCGCCGCCCACATCGCCGCCGGGCGGCGCACCTGGTTCGGCCGCCGGATCGCCGGCGGCCCCGTGCTCCTCATCGGAGGGGAGCGGAGCAGTGCCGACGTACTGGTGCGCGACCTGCACCGTACCGCCGGTACGGCGGGGATCACGCCGGACGAGCTGCGCGGCCGGGCGCTGTGCGCGCCGGCAGACCTCGGCCCGCTCTGGCACTGGGATCGCCGCGAGGGCACGTGGCTCGCCGGTGCGGCACTAGCCGAGGTCCAGGCGCAGGCCGCGGCGGTGCGGCCGGCGCTGCTCTTCTTCGACACCATCGGTCGTGTCGCGCGAGGGCAGGACCCCATCGACATCACGCAGCAGCAGCAGCTCGCGGAGCGTATCGAGGCGCTCGGTGCGGCGACTGGATCGACGGTGCTATCGATCTCGCACACGGCGCAGTCAGCCAGCCTGGACCGGATCGACCGGCGGCTCCGATATGAGGCGCGGGCGGGGTCGAGTGGGCTACCTGGGCACCTCCGCTGGCTCCTCGGCGTCACCCGGATCCAGCCGGATGAGGCGGAGCAGATCGGGGTCGCCCCCCACGGTGGCCGGCTGATCGCGGTCGGCGTGGGGAAGGGGTCAGAGATGCCGCCGGCGGCGTGGACGCCGGACGCGCCGGCGATCCTGCGGATCGGCGGTGACGGCGCCCTCCAGCTCGTCCGCGACGGCGAGGAGGTGCGCGCGGACGGCGGGATCGCGGCCATGCTGCGGGGTGGTAGCGGCGGGGGCGCTGGGCGGCGGCGCGGAGCCGATCGATATGCGGCGGCGAGCCAGCCGGCATCGGGAGCGCCGGCCGGCCGGGAATACAACACGCCGGCGGATGCGATGGCGGCGATCCGCGCGGGGATCGGGGGGCAGTCATGACGCGGCGCGATGTGACCACGGCCCATCAGTCCCGCGTGCCCATCTTCGCCGCCACCCGCCGTCCGCGGCGGGTCGCGGCGGAGGAAGTCACGACGCCATGGGGCCGCGCAGTCGTAACCGGACGGATCGGCCAGGGGCACCGCGACCTCCTCGAGGCCGCGATGTACGTCGCCGCGCGGGCCGGGGTCGACGGCGAGGGCCGCGTGCGAATCACGCTCGATCCGTACCGCCTGCGCCGGACGATGGGCGCCGGGACGCGCGACGTGAACTATGCCCTGATACTCCGCCTCGCGCGCGACCTGCGCGCCGCCGAGGTGGATCTGCACGTGCCCGCGCGCGATATCCATATCATCGGCGGCATCATCGACGAGATCGTGACCGCGGGCGATCCCATCGCGCGCCGCGCCGGTACCCGCGGCGGCGACGGCGAGACGTGGCGGATCACCTACTCCCGGGCCTGGTCCGTGCTGCTCGCCACGGACCTGCCCATCGCCTATTCGGCTTTATCCGCCGTGATCGCTATGCGGCACGGCGCGACCCAGGCGGTCGCGCGCTGGGCGCTGTCGCACCGGCACGTGCGCGGCGAGTACATCGCGGACGTGCTACTGCACCTCGCGCCGGGCAGCAGCCCGGCGCGTCGCCGGCGGCAGGTCGCGGAGGTGCTCGCCGACGCGGACGCGCTGGCCGACGCCGGGGTGGCCATCGATGCAGACGGGCGGGTGTGGGTGTGATCCATACCCGGTGCGGTGGGGGCGAGTGTGACGCATATACCCGGTTCGCGAACGCATATACCCGGTGCCGTGATCCATATACCCGGTGCCGTGATCCATATACCCGGTGCTGTGATCCATATACCCGGTGCCGTCAGGCTATCAGGCCTATCAGGCCTAGCAGGCGGGCCGGCTCCGGCCCCGCCTGATGGCGGGGCCGGCAGCCGGAGAAACAGGTGCCTCGGCGGCGCGACGCCGCGCCGCCGGGATCGCGCCGGGGATGAGGCCCCGGGCGCGAAGGACATGAGGGCGGTGCGTCGCCCTCTCCCATCTCCCATCTCCCATCTCCCATCTCCTATCCCCACCGCCTCACGTCATCTCGGCCGCTCGTCCGCCTCGGCGCGGTCCCGCCCGCGCGGCGTCGCGCGGGCGCGGCACTGCCTTCCCTTCTGTCGTTTCACCCGCCTTTTGTCAAATTTGTTGACATTATTTTTGCAGCCTAAACAGCTACTTGCGTCGTGTCTCCGTATCGTGTACCGTCAAAAACATGGATCATCCACACCCGACGCACCTATGGTGCTCGGGTGGCGAACACACGCCGTATCCGGCGCGTGTTCGCGGGATCGCTGGAGCCCGCGCCACGACAGGCTTATCGGCGGGGCAGACGGCAACACATGACTGTGTTCGTGATCGTGTTTATTTTGTGTATTGTCTATTTTTTATATCCATCAAAATCAACCATTTGTGCATGTTAATCCAGTTTATACGACACGAAATAGACACAGCGACACGAACCGGCCACGACACATCGCGGAGACGCATAGGAGGTAGGACCATGTGCAGCAGCGGACACGATGCGGAGACGAAGACGTACCCCATCGTCGAGCAGATCGACGGCGGCGGGGAGACTCTTGCCGCCCCGTTCCTCGCGCCGGTGCTCGAGCCGCACCGGCGCGGACATAACTGGGCGGCGGTGCTGCTCGGCCCGAATGCCGCGCGGATGGATCGGCGGAGCATCCGCGGGCGGTGGCGCCGCGGCGAGCGGTACATCGACGCGGCCGATGTCGCCATCGGCGATGCGATCGAGGTCGGGGCGGACTACATCTCTACCGGCGGCATCCGATACGGCCGCCGCCGGTACTATGTCGTGGCCGACCGCACCGATGCGCATATCGTGCTGCGGCCGTACCGCACCGCGGCCCAGGCCATTCGCGCGGCGCGCCAGGCCGCCGCGGACGCGGAGGAGGCGACGGCATGACCCCGATCCATGTGCGGATCGATGATGGCGTCCGCGCGACCCTTGCCCGCGCCGCCCGGCGGCGCGGGGTAACCCTCGGGCAGGCGGTCCGCGAGACGATCGCCGCCGGCCTCGAGGCCGGCGATACCGCGGACCGGCTGGCGCGCATTGAGCACCGGATCGATGCCCTGCTCGCGGCGGTCGAGGTGGTCGACGATGGCGGTGCCTGATCCCTCCCGCCGTGACTGGCCGCGGACGTTCGCCGCCGGCGGCGTCCTCGGCGCCATCGGCGGCGGCGCGCTCGCCGTCGCCGCTGTCGTCGCGGGCGGCACGGCGTGGACCGGTGCCCCCGCCGGCGACCTGGTGCGCGCGATGGTCGCCGCCCCGCTCCCCGCGCTCATCGCCGACGGCCTGCACCTGCCCGCGCCGGCCATCGCCGCGGACTGGCTCGCGCGCGCGGCACCCGGCTGGCCGTGGTTCGCCGCCGCCGGCGGCCTCCTCGGTGCCGTCGGCGGCGTCGCGGGCGGCGTAGCGGCGGGTGCGCCGCAGCCGCCGGAGACGATCCGCGGCCGGGTCGTGACGCACGGTGCTGGCGCTGCCGCCGCGACCGCGCGCCGTGAGCACCGCCACGGCGGCGGCGCGGGCGTACGCATACATCCGGACGTGCGGCTCAGCCGCGAGCGCGAGACCCGCGGCATCATGCTGTCCGGCAGCGTCGGCGCCGGGAAAACCGTTATTATACAACATCTTATTGAATCCATCCTCGCGCAGCCGGGAACGCGGCTGCTCGTGCATGACCTCAAGGGTGATTTCACCGCGACCCTCCCCGCGCTCACGCGCGAGGCCGGCGGTGGCCTGGGGCTCGTCGCCCCCTGGGACGCCCGGTCGATGCGCTGGTCTGTCGCCGCTGACATCCGCTCTCCGGCGGATGCGCGCGAGCTGGCGAGCCGGCTGATCCCCCCGGACGACACCGGCGGCACCGGCGCGCAGTGGGCACAGGGCGCCGCGATGATCCTCGGCGGGCTGGTCGTCTCGCTCGCCCGCCGCTCCCGCGGGCGCTGGACATGGGCGGATCTGCTCGCCGAGATCGCGCAGCCGTACCCCGCACTGCGCGAGGCCGCCATCGCCGGCGCGCCGATGGCGGAAGGATTGCTCACCGCCGGCGAGCCCAGCCCGACCACCGCGAGCTATCTGGCGCAGATATCCTCGCGCGCCGGTGGTCTGATCGCCGACCTCGCGGCCGCGGACCAGGACCTCGCCGACCGCCGCCGGTTCTCCGCGCGGCACTGGCTGCGCGGCCACGGCCCGCGCGTCGTGATCCTCGGCGGGTCGAGTCGGTACGGCTCGCTCGCCACGGCGCTGCATGGCAGCATCATCCGCTCCATCGCGGGCAGCCTCGACGCGCTCGACGATGACGACGAGCGTCGCATCTGGCTCGTCCTGGACGAGGCCCCGCAGCTTGGCCGCGTCGATCTGCGGCCGATCATCGAGACCGGCCGCAGCAAGGGTATCTGCGTCGTCACCGGCTGGCAGGACAGTGCCCAGCGGCGATCGATCTACGGCGCTGACGACGCCGCCGCCATGGATGGTATGACCGGGACCCACGTCGTCGGCCGCCTCCTCGGCGCCGACAGCCAGCAGTGGGCGGCGCGGCTCGTCGGGCAGCGCCAGGTCCGGCGATATACCACATCGCACGGCGCCGACGATGGCCGCAGCGTCTCCGAGCAGTATGCGGACGAGGATGTTATCCCGCCCGAGGCGTGGGGCGGGCTCGGCCGCGTGCGCGGCGGGATCGAGGCGGTACTGATCCCCGGCGGCGACATGGTGCATCGCCTCGTGTGGCCTTTCCCCTCGCGGGAGCGTTGGCGCCGCGTGGCCGCGGCGCTCCGCCCGGCGCCCTGGACGGAATCGCTCGAGACGGACACGGATGCCCTGGCGGAGCCCGAGCAGCCCGAGCAGCCGGTGCCCGGACCTGATGAGCGCCCCGAGCCGGCCACGGAGGCGCCGGCGCCGGAACCAGTGGAGTCGGAGACGTCAGAGACGTCAGCGGCGGCGTCTCACGACACCGCCGCCACGCCCGCGCTCGATGATGACGACACCGAGGATGAGGACGGCGACGACGGCGAGCACTGGGAGGCGGACGAGACTGCGCCGGCGCCAGAGGACGCGGGCGGGGAGACGCCCTCGCCTCACGTCGACGCGCCTGCCCCGGCGGATGCCGGCGGCGACGAGGGCGGCGCGGAGACGGACGGTGACCCCGCCGCGGCCCCGCGTCGCCGCCTGGTGATCCGCCGCCGCGCGGGCGGCGGCGGTCCCGACGACCAGGAGGCGGGCTGATGCTGTCGATCAGCGCCCGGGGCGCCGCGGACGAGGCGATGGCCTATTATGTCCACCTCGCCGCGGACGACGGCCCGGAGGACTACTACGCCAGCGAGGGCGCCGGCGTGTGGCACGGCGCCGGCGCCGCGGCGTTGGGCCTCACTGGTGATGTCGCCGCCGAGGACTTCCGCGCCGCGGCGGAGGGCCGCAGCGGCGACGGTGAGGCGCTGGTGCAGGGCGCCGGCGCGGCCCACCGTGCCGGCTGGGATCTGACGTTCAGCGCGCCGAAGTCGGTATCTGCGGTCTGGGCCGTCGCCGAGGACGACGAGCGCGCCGCGATCGCCGCGGCGCACGATCGTGCCGTGAGCCGCGCCCTCGCGCACATCGAGGCCGAGTTCTCCGTCGCCCGGCGCGGCCGCGGCGGGCACGAACGCGAGCGGGCCGGCCTGGTCATTGCGACCTATCAGCATGGCACATCGCGCGCCCTCGACCCGCAGCTCCATACACATTCGTTCGTGATGAATCTCGCCCGCCGCGCCGATGGCTCATGGGGCGGCATCGATCCGCGGGAGATCTATCGGCATAAGCTCGCCCTGGGCGCGATTTACCGCGCGGAGCTGGCCGCCGCGCTCCGCGCCGAGGGCTACGCCGTGGCCGCGGACGGTGATTCGTTCCGCCTGGCCGGCGTGCCTGATGGTGTGACGGATCAGTTCAGCATGCGGCGCCAGCAGATCGACGCCGCGCTCGCCGAGCGTGGCGTCACCGGCGCGCGGGCGAGCGAGGTGGCGGCGCTGGATACGCGGGAGGCGAAGGCGGAGATACCCGAGCGCGCGGTGCTGCATGAGCGCTGGCGGGCCAAAGCCGCGGTCGCGGGGTTCGCGGCCGAAGACACCCGCGCCGCGGCGGCGAGCGCCCCGGCACCGGAGCCGATGCCGACGCCGGCGGAGCTACTGCGGCAGGCGACGGCGCATGAGGCCGTGATCGAGGAGCGCCACGTCTGGCGCGCGGTGGCTGTCGCCGCCCAGCACCGCGGCGAGGGCCTGGAGACGATCCGCGAGCATGTCGACCGGGTGCTCGCGGACGAGGCGTGCATGCGCCTCGTCGGCGACGACGGCACAGCGCGCTACACGACCCGCGAGCTCTACCGCGCCGAGCGCGCGATCATCGACTCGGCACGCTCGCGCGCCAGCGAGACGCATCACGCCGTAGGTGCCGGGACGGTGACCGCGGCGATTGAGCAGCACGCCCGCGCACATGGCTTCCGCCTCAGCGATGAGCAGGCCGCCGCCGTGCGGCATGTGACCGCGGCGGCGGGCGCCGTGCGCGCGATCGTGGGCGACGCCGGCACGGGCAAGTCGGCCGCGCTCGGCGCCGCGCGGCTGGCGTGGCAGGCGGCGGGACAGCGCGTGATTGGCGCCGCCCCGTCCGGCAAGGCCGCCGCCGGCCTGGAGGCAGGCAGCGGCATCGCGTCGCGCACGCTCGCCTCGCTCCTGCATGCCCTCGACGAGCACACGGACGACGGCGGCGACGTGCAGCCGTCGCGCGAACAGCTCACGGCGCGGGATGTGATCGTGCTCGACGAGGCCGGCATGGTCGACTCGCGCACGATGGCGCGGCTCATGGCGCACGCCGACGCCGCCGGCGCGCGTGTGGTGATGAGCGGCGACCCTAAGCAGCTCCAGGCGGTGGGTGCGGGCGGCGTGTTCCGCCACCTCGCCGGCGACGACGCCGCGCAGATCACGCAGATCCGGCGCCAACGCGACGAGTGGGCGCGGACCGCCACGCAGGCGTTCGCCGCCGGCGAGGCCGCGGCAGCGGTCGAGCAGTACGTCGACCGCGGTCTCGTCCACGTGGCCGACGACCAGCGCCAGGCCGTCGCCCGCGCGGTGGATCGCTGGGCCGAGCATGTGAGCGAGCGCGGCGCGGCGGAAACGCTGCTCATGGCGAACACGAACGCGGAAGTCGCCGCGCTCAACGCCGCCGCGCGCGAGCGGGCGGCGGCGGACGGGCGGCTCGTCGGGCACGAGACCGAGATTCAGACCCGCGATCGCAACGGCCGGGCCACGGGCCGGATCGCGGTCGCCGCCGGCGATCGGCTGTTGGCAAAGGTGAATGACCGGGAGACGGGGCTAAAGAACGGCGACTTGATGAGTGTCGAGCGACTGCGCCACACCGCCGGCGGGGCGCAGATCGTCGCCCGCGTGGACCGCACCGGCGAGGCGATCACGATTGACCCCGCGCGCTACGCCCAGCTTCGCCACGGCTACGCCGTCACGACCCACGCCGCGCAGGGCGCCACGGTGGACCGGGCGGTCGTGCTCGCCGGCGGCGCCATGACCAGCCGCGAGAGCACCTATGTCCAGATGAGCCGCCACCGCGACTCGGCGGAGATCATCGCGACACGCCAGCAGCTCCGCACGGCCGCGGATCACCTCGCGCCGAGTGAGCAGACGATCGAGCGCGTGCAAGCCACCGCCGAGGCCGCCGGCGTTGATGCCCCCGCGGAGGCCCTGGACAGCCTCGCGGCCGCGCAGGCGTGGCTCGCGGCGCACGGCGCCGCCACGACCGACGTGCAGGAGCTGCGCGACCTGGTGGCAGCGATGGGCGAGAGCCGGCAGGCCGTGACGACCCTCGACTACGCCGCTGCCGATACCACTCACGAGACGGACGCGGCGCGCGAGGCGGCCGCGACCCGGCACGAGGCCGCCAGCGCGGCGGTGATGACGCAATGATGCAGGAGGCACCGATGCTTGAATCCACCATTTTCCGGCCCGACTCGTTCACCGAGGCACTGATCCGGCACCGCCATGTTGAACTGATCCCCGCCGCCGGCGCCGATCTGCTGGGGGAGTATGTGGCTAACTGGGATGAAGCCGGGCCGTGGTGGCCGCTCACCGAGGACGCCGACCCCGACGTTCCGGTGGCCGAGTGGCCCCGGCGGCGGACGCGCAACGGCGTGCACTGGCTCGATGCCGGGCGCCTCGGGGCGCCAGATCTGCCGGATGACCTGATCCTCTTCGCCGGCACCGACGCACTCGGCGGCGACGGCGGCACCGGGGTGTACGTCTCGCCGTGGTACGAGGAGGTGTGGCTTGTGACCGCCGGCGACGACGGCGCCAACTACGCGCGCACATTGCCCACGTACCACAACCGACGCGCTGCCCAGCGCGCGGCGCGGCAAGCCGGCGGGACGGCCGATAATGCGATGCTCGTGCAGCTTGGTGAAGGCGTGTGGGTGTGGGTCTGATGTTGATGTCCAGAACGATATGCTGTGCCGCCATTGTCGCGGTCGCCGTAACTCACACCGTATTCGCGGGCACACTCCTCGACGAGCTGGAGGCCGAAGCGGCCGCGACGAAAAAAGGGGTAAGCGGATTAAATGGTTGATCTTACCTTTGCATGAGAGTGAGACAGACCGGCATCTCATCGGATTATCTGGTTGATGCTTCACCTACTGCTGGTGCATGTTTCCTTCGCTAATTCCAGCAAGAACCCCACACGCCTCAACTTCCCGGTCATCGTTGCAACTCGCTCTCAGTGAAACGAGTTGTTTCTCAAGCGCTTGCAGAGCGGTTATCTGCGACCGCACATGAGAGATGTGATCATCGAGCAAGGCGTTGACGGCGGTACAAGGCTGATGAGGGTCGTCCTGATAGCTCTGTAGTTCGTGAATCTCAGCCAGTGACAGGCCCAGGATTCTGCAGCGACGGATGAAGGCCAGCCCCTCACCATGCTTCTCGGTATAGACACGGTAACCGTTGTCCTGCCGATCAGGCGGCGGCAACAAGCCCTGCTGTTCATAGAAGCGGATCGTCTGTGTTTCGACCCCTACCAACTGCGCCAACTGACCAATGCGCATCAGCCTCCTCCCCAACGGATTCTTTACTCTATTGACCTTATAGTAGCTTTATAGTTTTAAATGGTACCACAACATTGTTCAAGTGGAGTCGTATCATGAGCAAATCCTGTGGTGGCGCCTGTGGCGGTGATGCAACGTCCGCAGCGGATACCGATATACAGGCCTCCTCCGAGGCGCCAGGGAGATGGGTCAGTGTTTATGCCGTGCCGAAGATGGACTGTCCATCAGAAGAACGAATGATTCGCCTAGCCCTGAACGGCTTTGAGGAGATTCGGGCGCTGTCCTTCGACTTGTCGAACCGCCGGCTGAAGGTCGTGCATGACGGCGAGGTCGAGCCCGTCACCTCGAAACTGAAGACCTTGGGGCTAGGCGCCTCGCTTCAGGAAACCGTCGCTGCAAATCCGGAGACCATCAAGGCCGCCGAGTTTTCGGCAGCTTCTGCTAAGCAAGAATCCGGGACCCTGCGCTGGTTGCTCGGCATCAATGCACTTCTGTTCGTGGTGGAAATGACTGCCGGTCTGATCGCCCAGTCCACCGGCCTGATTGGAGAATCCCTGGACAATTTTGCCGATGCGGCGGTGTACGGGCTTGCCCTTTATGCGGTTGGACATAGCGTGAAAATGCAGGTACGTGCCGCGCATCTTGCTGGTGTACTGCAACTGATCTTGGCTGTGGGCGCGCTCGTAGAGGTGGTGAGACGCTTTGTATTCGGTAGTGAGCCTGAATCGCTGGTGATGATGGCTATCGCATTCGTCGCATTGATTGCCAATACCAGTTGTCTGCTGCTCATATCCAAACATCGGGAAGGCGGGGCGCACATGAAGGCAAGCTGGATATTCTCGGCCAACGACGTGGTGATCAACCTGGGGGTCATCACCGCCGGCGCCCTGGTCGCGTGGACCGGTTCCAATTATCCGGATCTGATTATCGGCACCATCGCGGGGGGCATTGTACTTAACGGTGCCAGACGCATTTTGGCGTTGAAGGGTTAAATAATGCTCATTATTGGCAAAAAGCTCTCGCCGTATGCCCTATTGTCCATATCGGGCCTGCTGGCAGCGTCTGATCAGGCTGTAAAGTGGCTGGTGCAGCAATCAATGGCCTATGGCGAGTATGTTTCGGTGACCCCGTTCTTTAACTGGGTGCACCTATGGAACACCGGTGCCGCATTCAGTCTTTTTGCGAATGGTGGAGGCTGGCAGCGCTACTTTTTTATCGGAATCGCGGTAGTGGTCTCGATTTTTCTGATCAAGCTGATCCTTGAGAATCGCCATAAAGGAGAAGCCATCGCTTACAGTCTTATCCTCGGTGGCGCCATGGGCAACCTGATTGACCGGGTCTTTCGCGGCTATGTTGTGGATTCCTTTGATTTCTATTGGCGAGACTGGCATTGGCCGGCCTTCAACCTGGCTGATATTGCAATTGTCCTCGGTGCCTTACTTTTCGTTTCCAGCAGCTTGTTGGGTAAAAAAGCAAACACCAATGCCGAGCCGGATGGATCTGACTGACACCTACGCCTATACAACACCATGACCGAACTTCCCGACAACATCCTTCACCTGCCGCAATACCAAGTACTGGGCTGCAAATCAACCGACGACGAAATGCACTTC
Organism: Arhodomonas sp. KWT; assembly: GCF_010993615.1. Lineage (NCBI taxonomy): Bacteria > Pseudomonadati > Pseudomonadota > Gammaproteobacteria > Chromatiales > Ectothiorhodospiraceae > Arhodomonas > Arhodomonas sp. KWT. The sequence continues at coordinate 14,004 of NZ_WNXE01000057.1, forward strand.
CAGGTGGACGTGCCCGATCCCATCGCCTGCGAGGAATGCGGCGTGCAGGGTGAGTTCGTACGGTTCGGCAAGCGTGACGTTCCCTATCGTGATCTGCCCATCCACGGCAAGCGGGTCACTCTCTGGGTGGTCCGCCGCCGATACACCTGCCGGGCCTGCAAGACAACATTCAGGCCCCAGCTACCGGAGATGGTGGACGGATTCCGTATGACACTGCGGCTGCATGAGTACGTGGAGAAGGAATCCTTCAACTACCCCTACACCTTTGTGGCGGCACAGACCGGCCTGGACGAGAAGACGGTGCGCGACATCTTCAACGCCCGCGCCGAGTTCCTGGGGCGCTGGCACCGCTTCGAGACGCCCCGCATCCTGGGCATTGACGAGCTATACCTGAACAAGCGCTACCGCTGCATTCTGACCAACATTGAGGAGCGAACCCTGCTCGACCTGCTGGCCACCCGCCGCCAGGACGTGGTGACCAACTACCTGATGAAGCTGAAAGACCGGCAGAAGGTCGAGATCGTCAGCATGGACATGTGGAACCCCTACCGGGCAGCGGTCAAGGCTGTGCTGCCCCAGGCCCGTATCGTGGTCGATAAGTTCCATGTGGTGCGCATGGCCAACGATGCCCTAGAGAGAGTGCGCAAGGGCCTCAGAAAGGAGCTGAAACCGTCCCAGAGCCGGACTCTCAAGGGAGACCGGAAAATCCTGCTGAAACGCGCTCACGAAGTCTCAGACCGGGAGCGCCTCATCATGGAGACCTGGACAGGCGCGTTCCCGCAACTGCTGGCCGCCTACGAGCACAAGGAGCGCTTCTACGGCATCTGGGACGCCACCACACGGCTCCAGGCAGAAGCCGCCCTGGACGAGTGGATAGCCACCATCCCGAAGGGGCAAAAGGAAGTCTGGAGCGATCTGGTCAGGGCAGTGGGAAACTGGCGCGAAGAGACCATGACCTACTTCGAGACGGACATGCCCGTCACCAACGCTTACACGGAGTCCATCAACCGACTGGCCAAGGACAAGAACCGTGAAGGGCGCGGTTACTCCTTCGAGGTGATGCGGGCACGAATGCTCTACACCACGAAGCACAAGAAGAAGGCACCGACTGCGAAGGTCTCTCCTTTCTACAAGAAAACCATCGGTTACGGACTGCCGGACTTCGCAGAGGAACTCAACTACGGAGTCGATCTATCAACCATCTGAGGGTGGTATCAGATTGATGGGGTGAAGGTGCCCCATCAACCATTAAATCCGTATACCCGAAAAAAGAACTCGACACGTGGCAAAGCAAAGTGACTGAGCCGCGTGCTATTGGTGGCCACGATTCCGCATATGCCAGCAACGCCACATTAGCCCCCGATGCGCGCGGCGTGGTCGAACTTTTTCGCTACACGAAAAGCGGTGATGGCATAAGAGTTATCGGACCACATGACTTCTGCGCCATGCGCGGTGAAGCTAACATTGAGGACGGCGATCATTGCACCGTTTCATCCGGGGGTAACGGATATTGGCAAATCCATGTCGATGGCGGCACATGCTATGTCCAATGCTTCGACCTCTATTAGCCGGCCGATGACGCCCGAAGAGCAATTACGCAACGCCCTGACGCCCGAGTTCTTCCGGGGACTCGGGCTCGGGCTTGATCGCTGCCCGGTCCCGACTGCGATCGTTTTCGACGAAAATGCGAAGTTCTCCGCATGCGCAATCTGTGAGCACTGGCGAAAGAAGCGACATCGTATCGTGTTCAACGAATGTCGCTTGCGGGGGATGCCGGACTGGCGAATCCGGGCGATCTGGCTCCATGAATACGCGCATACACTACTATTCCGGCACCACATCGATGAGCCGGTGTTGGCGAATGAACGTCATTTGATCGGGATCGATGACCGGCGCGGACACTGCCTTCGCTTCGCGTGCGTGAATGCCGCGCTGTTCGTAAAGTGGAACGGATTTGAAGCGTTTATGTACAACTTCAAGTTCTACGACATGAGCGGCGCGGGCGGTGTCAATCGTGCGTGGACTTACGGCCAGGCCCTGGATTTTATCCTTTCCGTCGCGACTTACGTCTACCGACACAAAGGCCGCTTCGACACCCCGGATCGGCTGTGCGAATACGTATTCGAGGAATACGATGCGTTCGCGGATGCGCGCAAAAAAGAAGCCCGCCGGCGCAAACGCCGGCGGGCTTTGCTCACGGCGCTCAAGCTCGCTTAGCCTTCGCGCCCCTCCAGCTCAGATCTTATTTTCACGCCGGCCCGGAGGCCGGCCTTGCAACTTGCGTCAGCGAAACGCTGCGAGAATACGCGTTGATTCTTTCCACGCCGGCCCGGAGGCTGGCCTTGCAATTTCGCCACCCGTAGGGCGGCGGACGCAATGCACGGCAGCGATGAAGCGTGCATTTTCACGTTACCACTAGCTTCGGCCTATCCGCAAAAAATCGGCACGATCGGGATGCAGGCAGGGCGCGAAGCGGCGGACGCGCCGGCGGCGGGCACCGGGGACGCCGAGCCGCCGTGGTGGTTACGGCTGGCCTCATCCCCGCCGTTCGTGGATGGCTCGTCCCTGAGCCTGGTGCCGACGGTACCGGGAGCACCCGGCATCCCTGCCGGGCGCGGCCCACCTGGGCCGCGTCACCTCATTGCGGCGGGAAGAAGATGGCCATGATTGGCGCGCCGATCAGCAGCGAAAGCACTATGAGCGCGAAAATGCCGCTCATGATTTGCCCCGGCGTTTTCTTTCCGGTTTCCTGGTAATACTGGCGGCGCTCGCGGTTCTTCTGCACAAGGCGGTTCGGATGCGGATACGGCTCTACATCGCGGAAGCCACGACCGATTTCATACAGTGATTGTGTCGACTTTAACGCGTGGACCAAGGCCGCGCGCTTTTCAGCAACGTCCTCGTCGGCCCAGATGTCATCGGCGGGCACGCCGCGCGCTTGCGCGGCCTGAATGATCGCGTTGCGCTGGGCCACAAGCCGTTGGTAGCACTCGTGCAGCTCGCCGATCGCTTCGGAGTATTCCGCGAGCCGCTTATTCTGCCGCTTGATCTGATCATAGCGGCCGCCGGCCATGCCGGCCCAGAAATAAGCATCAGAATCCATTCCTACACCTCCCGTTCCGCCGCCGCGTTCTCGATGCGCTCGGCGTATTCCGTCAGCGTGTCCGGCGAGATAGCACCGTCGCGCGCCATCATTGCCACAACCGCCGACCAGGCGACGGCCTTCCCCCGCGCCTGGCGGTCGTCGTCGTAGGGCTCAGTCGCGCGCGACGGTGCTATCTCGCCGCACTGCTGACGCCAGACGCTCGAACTCAAGAGGATGCACAGCGGCCATAACGTATACTCCTTGGAGGTGACCAGAAGGAACGCCGCTGTGACTTTGCTGTGACTCGGAGGGAATCGGCAGTTACGCGGATTCGCGTAACTGCCTGATTTTATGGTGGCCAGGGAGAGAATCGAACTCCCGACACGGGGATTTTCAATCCCCTGCTCTACCGACTGAGCTACCTGGCCC
>NZ_WNXE01000580.1:0-1028 GCF_010993615.1 Arhodomonas sp. KWT
CTACTAGAGGCGGACACGGAGGCCGGTTCTGCCGTTGCTCGGTGACGTGCTTTCCAGGCGGGGCCGTTGCGGGACGCTGCGCAAAGGCCGCCGGCACTTGCGCATGAGCGCCGAGAAGGCCCGGGGGGCTCCCTGTCTCGCGCAATAATGACCTCATGGGAGACCACGGCTCGAGGGGCACGCTGCACGGCGGTCGTTGCCGGTATGGCCCGTGCGGCGCGCGGGTAGGCCGCCTGGGGCATCGGTTGGTAACTGTCCGGGGCGTTTAACCTACCGTATAATAATGGGAATTTTCCTGGAAGCCGATTTGACGCCTACCGGTTTGGCGTCGAAATCATCGCCGTTAGCGAGGGTGATCGCCTATGCATGCCGGTATCCCGGAACGAGACTGGAAGGTTTTCCGTGATCTCTACGAAAAGGCGCTGGATCGTTTCTGCCATCGTGCCCTCGACGAGATTGCCACCCTGTGCACGGGCGCCGATGACGAAAGGACCAATCACCAGCGTTACGCCGCCGTGTACGGTCGTCTCCGGGAGATCAACAAAGACATGTCCGCTGCGTTCGATAGGTTTGCCCGGTCGAAGGCGCTGATGCAGATCGCCATCATGCGCAATATGGGCCTGTGGACGGACGAGGAGCTGGCCCGCTTCAGTGAGGACACCCTCGAGCGCACCAAACCACGACCTCTCGACGAGGAGGAGTGAGCCTCCGCCAGGATCAGTTCCGGACTGTCGTACGCCTGCGGCGCGCCAGGCCACAGTCCTGTCCGACGTACCGGGATACGGCCGGCGAACCGGTCAAACCCTTTCGAGTAGGTCGGCTGCTCCCGGCAGCCGACATCGCCGCCTGGGTGCGTCGGCATCGGGACGTTGGCTGCCAGGAGGCAGCCAACCTACCGGAGCTGCCCGGCACACGGAACGCCACCCCGGCCCGCATGCACTGCGGCAGTGGCGGCGGAACTCGTGCAGGTCGCGCGCCGCAGGCGTGCGATATTCCGGTTCGGTCATTGAAGACGTCGCACGCGGCCC
>NZ_WNXE01000581.1:0-1027 GCF_010993615.1 Arhodomonas sp. KWT
CCGAGGGCTCCGCTGGCCACGCCCGTGCCCAGAGCGGCCGACGCCTTGCCGCGGGCGACCTCGAAGCGCACGGTCCCGGCGCCGTCCTCGCGCTCGACCACCACCGGATGCCCTCCGCCGTCGACGACGACCACGGTCATGGGCTTGAGGTCACGATCCCGCGCCGCCTTCAGCGTTTCGCGGGCGATCACTCGCGCCGACTCCAGCGGCAGCAGCGTCCGGTGCTTGTGAAATCCGGCCATTGAGCAGTCCTCCCCGTATCCATCGATTGCTTCGCCCCGGCGCCGAGACGCCGGACTGGTGTCCTGGATCAGGACACCGGCAGCCTACCCCAAGCCGTCGGCCACAGGGAAACCGAACCATGGGAACGGGCCCCCGACAAGGCGGGATGACACGACGCGAAATGGATTCACCTTTGAACCGATAAAAACAAAGGCACCGCCAGTCAGTGCGTTACAGGAACGTTACGCAACAAAAAAGGCATTCGATCAAAAATGTTGCAGCGCATCACCACCGCTGCTACGATCCAGTCAGAATAACCACAATGGATCACGGCTCTCACAAGGAAAGAGGTGGATAACCATGAATCAGCTCAACTTCGACCAGTTCAACCAGCAGATCGAGAAGAACCTCCTCACCCCGACGCGCGACCTGACGGTCATGGCCCTCGACCACTTCGAGAAGCTGGCCGAGGTGCAGTTCGAGGCGGGCAAGGCCTACACCGACATGGGCGTGCAGCAGCTGCGCGCGCTGCTCAACGTGCGCGACCAGAAGGGCGTGCAGGACTATGTCGAAAGCCAGCAGAAGCTCGCCCAGAGCGTGACCGACCGGCTCAAGGGCGATGCGGAGAAGGTCGTCGCCCTGAACCAGGAGTTCACGGAGAAGGCCCAGAAGGCCGTGCAGCAGAACGTCACCAACGCGACCAAGGCCGCGCAGAAGGCCACCAGCAGCCAGAAGGCCAGCTGATAGTCCGTGTGGCCGCCGCGGGGAGACACCCGCGGCGGCCTTTCCTTCCCGCACTCCCCCC
>NZ_WNXE01000582.1:0-1026 GCF_010993615.1 Arhodomonas sp. KWT
TTCGACCGCACCTACGCCGAGCACCTCGCCTCGGGCTCGGCGGACGCCGGCACCCGTACCGGGCGCGTGAACGAGCCCGGGCGCAACGCCTGGGTCAAGCTGACGGCGCGTTTCTGAGCCCGTGCCACTGCCGCCGGGGCGATGCGACGTCCCGGCGGTGTCCCCGATACCGTGTCATGCGCCGCCCTGCGGGCGGCGCTCAATCGGCGACGCGCTGCCACAGCGCGGCGAGCTCCGCGCTGGAGTGGGCCCCCATCTTGCGCATCGCGGCCGCGCGGTGGACCTCCACGGTGCGCACCGCGACGTGCAGGCGTTCGGCGATGGCTCGGTTGGTGAGCCCGTCGCGGACGAGCCCGGCGACGTGGCGTTCGCGCTCACTCAGCGTCGTCGCCCGCTGCGCCAGTATCCGCACCTCCCACGCCGAGCGCGAGCGCGCCAGCGCCGCGTCCACCGCCGCGATCAGGCGGGTGCCGTTCACCGGTTTCTGGAGGAAGTCTGCTGCGCCCTGCTTCATCTGCTCGACCGCGGTGGGCACGTCCCCGTGGGCGGTGAGTATCACCACGCCCAGGGGGCTGCGGCGCTTCCGCAGCGCCGCGTGCACTGCCGTGCCGTCCATCCGCGGCATGCGCAGGTCCAGGATCACGCAGCCCTCGGCCTCCAGCGTCGCGCCGGCGAGGAAGTCCGTGCCGGCGGACCAGTAGGTCACGCCGTAGCCGTAGCCCTCGAGCAGGAACCGGCACGCATCGCCCGTGGAGGCGTCGTCGTCAACCAGGTGAATGTCCGGCGCAGGCATCGTCATCTGTCTCCAGGGGGAGTCGCAGGGTGATTTCGGCACCGCCGTCCCGGTTCGCCAGCGCGATAGTGCCGCCCTGGGCGATCATCAGCCGGCGGCAGATGAGCAGGCCCATGCCGAGCCCCTCGGGCCGGGTGCTGCGGAAGCCCACGAAGGGCTCGTCCAGGTGGGCCGCCGGGAAGCCGCCCGCGGCGTCGCGTACCCGGACGACCGCGGCATCGTCCACCGCCCCG
>NZ_WNXE01000583.1:0-1025 GCF_010993615.1 Arhodomonas sp. KWT
GCACGCATGGCCCGGTTCGACCGGCCGATCGGCAACTTCCTGCTGCTCTGGCCGATGCTCTGGGCGCTGTGGCTCGCCGCCGAGGGTCCGCCGCGCCCCCTCGTGCTCGCGGTGTTCATCGCGGGGGTGCTGGTGATGCGCGCGGCGGGCTGCGTGATCAACGACTTCGCCGACCGCGACTTTGACGGTCACGTCAAACGGACGCAGGAACGGCCGCTGGCGACCGGCCGGGTGGGCGAGCGCGAGGCCCTGGGGGTCTTTGCCGTGCTCTGCGCCGTCGCCTTCGCGCTGGTGCTGACCATGAACGGCCTCACCATCGCGCTGGCCTTCGCCGGCGCGGCCCTCGCGGCGACCTACCCGTTCGCCAAGCGCTACACCCACCTGCCCCAGGTCCACCTGGGGGCGGCGTTCGGCTGGGCAGTGCCCATGGCCTTCGCCGCCGAGGCCGGCGCGCTGCCGCCGCTGGCGTGGCTGGTGTTCCTCTCCGCGGTGATCTGGGCCACGGTCTACGACACCGAGTACGCCATGGTCGACCGGGATGACGACCTGCGCATCGGCGTGCGCTCCACGGCGATCCTGTTCGGCAACCAGGACCGCATGATCATCGGCCTGCTGCAGGTGCTGATGACGGTCACGCTCGTCGGTATCGGCATCGCCGCACAGCTATCGGCGATCTACTACGCGTCGGTGGCCCTCGGTGCGCTGCTGTTCGTCCGCCAGCAGTGGCTGATCCGCGAGCGCGAGCGCGGCCCCTGCTTCCAGGCCTTTCTGAACAACAACTGGTACGGCGGCGTGATCTTCGTGGGGATCGTGCTGCACTACATGTACCGCTGAGCACGGTCTCCGCGGAGACGCTGCGCGTGAGACCCCCGCACCACGCCGGCCACGAGTAACTACATATAGTGCTCTGACACAAGTCAATGTGCCACATATTGATTGCCGCCATGCTCGACCCATCGTCCGACACGGCGGAGATCACTCATGCCCCAACACCCGCGCTGTGGCCGGAAGGACTCCGGCGATGC
>NZ_WNXE01000584.1:0-1024 GCF_010993615.1 Arhodomonas sp. KWT
GCCCACAGGGGTCGAGCCCGATACGTCACCGGCATCCCCCGACGGGAGCCCGGGCCGGCGAGTGCGCCGCCGCCGGACGGCCCGTGCCGGCGGGGCCGCGGCGTGGAGTCATTCCGGGACGATTCGGCGGGTTAGGCGGGTTACCGTCGGTCACGCCCGCCGGTCACCTGGAAGAAGGTCTCGCCCTCGCCGACCATGCCGAGCTCGCGTCGGGCCCGCTCCCCGACCGCATCGAGCCCGTCCTTGAGGTCGGCGACGTCCGCCTCGAGGGCGCGGTTGCGCTCCGCGAGGCGTTCGTTCTCGGCGCGCTGCTCCGCCACCCGGTCACGCAGGTGCATCACCTCCGTAACGCCGCCATCGCCGAACCACAGGCGAAACTGCAGTCCGGCGACCAGCGCAAGGAGCAAGGCGAGCAGCACGCCCCGGACCATCGTCAGCCCAGCCCGGGCAGGTTCGGGAAGGCGTCACGCCCGGCATAGCGCGCACGGTCCCCCAGCTCCTCCTCGATGCGCAGGAGCTGGTTGTACTTCGCCACCCGGTCGGAACGGCACAGCGAGCCGGTCTTGATCTGGGTGGCCGTGCTGGCCACGGCGAGATCGGCGATGGTGGTGTCCTCCGTCTCCCCCGAGCGATGGGATACCACTGCTGTATAGCCCGCATCCGCCGCCATGTCGATGGCGTCGAGGGTCTCGGTGAGGGTGCCGATCTGGTTGAACTTGATCAGGATGGAGTTGGCCACGCCCCGGTCGATGCCCTCGCGCAGGATGCGCGTGTTGGTCACGAAGAGGTCGTCGCCCACGAGCTGGACCCGGTCTCCGACACGCTCGGTGAGCCGCTGCCAGCCCTCCCAGTCGTCCTCGGACATGCCGTCCTCGATGGACACGATCGGGTACTTCTCGACCCAGCCGGCCAGGACCTCGGCGAACTCCTCGCCGGAGAAGCTGCGGCCCTCCGATTCCAGGCGGTAGACGCCGTCCTCGCAGAACTCCGAGCTCGCCGCGTCGAGGGCGATCCAGACCTGCTC
>NZ_WNXE01000585.1:0-1024 GCF_010993615.1 Arhodomonas sp. KWT
CGCCCGTGGCTCGTGGGCAGCTCGCAGTCGGCGACCCGCTCGACCGTGCGCTCGTTGCGCACCCGGTAGGCGATGAGGTCCGCGATGGTGCCGATCTTGATCCCGTGCTCGCGGGCGAAGGCCATGAGGTCGTCGCGCCGCGCCATGGTGCCGTCCTCGTTGAGGACCTCGACGATCACCGCGGCCGGCTCGAAGCCGGCGAGGCGCGCAAGATCGCAGCCCGCCTCCGTGTGGCCGGCACGCGTGAGCACCCCGCCGGGCTGGGCCATGACCGGAAAGATGTGCCCCGGCTGGACGATGTCCTCCGGGCGCGCCTGGGGCGCAACCGCCGCCTGGACGGTGCGGGCGCGGTCGGCCGCGGAGATGCCGGTGGTCACCCCCCGTGCCGCCTCGATGGAGAGCGTGAAATTGGTGCCGTGCTGGTCGCCGTTGTCGTTGACCATCAGCGGGAGGCGCAGCTGCTCGCAGCGCTCGCGGGTCAGCGTCAGGCAGATCAGTCCGCGGCCGTAGCGTGCCATGAAGTTGATGTCGTCCGGGCGGACCATGGACGCGGGCATGAGCAGGTCGCCCTCGTTCTCCCGGTCCTCGTCGTCCATGATCACGACCATGCGCCCCTGGCGCAGCTCGTCGATGATCTCTTCGGTGCTGTTGAAGGCCATTGATGTCGTTCTCCGATCCCGTGGGCGCGCCGTCAGCCGCCGAAGCCGTGACGGGCGAGGAACGCCCGGGTGATGCCGCCGTCGCCGTCCGCCCCGCCGCCGCTCATCAGGCGTTCCAGATAGCGCGCGATGATGTCCACTTCCAGGTTCACGGTGTCGCCGGCGGCCCGCCCGCCGAGGGTGGTGACCGCGGTGGTGTGCGGCACCAGGTTGAGCTCGAACTCCGCGCCCGCTACCGCGTTGACCGTGAGGCTCACGCCGTCGATGCAGATGGAGCCCTTCTCGGCGATGTAGCGGGCCAGGCGCTCCGGCGCGCGGAAGCGCCAGCGCTCCGAGCGTCCCTCCGGGCGGCGCCAGACCACCTC
>NZ_WNXE01000586.1:0-1024 GCF_010993615.1 Arhodomonas sp. KWT
TCGGGTAGGTCGTGCGCCGCAGGCGTGCGACATTCCGGACCGGTCCCGGCGGCGTCGCACACGGCCTGCGGCCGTGCACGAGCTATCCGGGTGGTGCCCGGGCGCGACGATATCGTCTGGCGGGCGCAGCCGGCCTTGTACCAGTTCGGGGTTGAGGGGGTACGCGGCTAGCGGCGCCGGGCGGCGAACGGCGTGCCCGCGTGGTAGTGGCGGCCGGCCGGCACCGCGGTCCGTGTCGGCCGGCGCGTCAGGGCCACGGCCAGCGCGGCGCTGACGTGGCCCGCCAGCCATTCGCGCAGCGCCGGGCTCGGGCGATAGCGCAGCACGGGCGGCGCCGGTGTGCGGTGTCCCCGTTCGACGACGTCATAGAGCACCGGCGGCCGGGGCCGGCGTCCGGGGGCGGTCGCGGTTCCGTGCGACATGCTTGTGATCCTTCCCCGTGGTCCTGCCGTGCGCGCAGGCGCGCACGGCTTCCATACAGTGGCCTCATTATGGGTCGCCGCGTCGCGGTGTGTAGGCCTGTGCGACGGTTTCGTGCGGTAGGCCACACTCCGGCCGGGCCGGTGTACCGCTATAACGTGTGGTTGGTGGGCGTGACGCCCGCGTCGCGATAGCTACGGAACCGCGCCCGGGCCGGCCGGCGGGTCTCGTCGTCGGCGGTGACGATCTCCGCGACGCGCTCGAAGCCCTGCCAGTCCGGCGGGATGGCGTCGGTGAGGTTCACCAGCACGTCCCGCCGCGGCACGTCGCTGCCCCAGGCGATGACGACGGCGTCCGTGTCATCCGCCTCGCGGGCGAGGGCGTGGGGCACGAAGCTGCCCTGGCGGAAGCTCCAGAGCATGTCGTCGAGCTGTGCCGCGGCGGCGCTGTCGCCGGCCAGGATGGTGACGCCGAACGCCCCGCGGTAGGCCTTCTCGGCGAGCCGGCAGGCGAAGTGCGCACGCGCCTCCGCGCCGGCCTCGCCGAGAATGTAGAAATCGACCTGCACGTCAGCAGCGGTCGATCAGGTAGCGCGTGAGCAGCG
>NZ_WNXE01000587.1:0-1021 GCF_010993615.1 Arhodomonas sp. KWT
CGGTGGAAGATCAGCGCGTGCACGCCGGGATAGCAGGTGAGCACCTCGAAGACGTTGCGCGCCGCCGGGTCACGGTCGAAGACGCAGGCGATATCTTGCTTGATGCGGTCGAACATGATGAAGGGAGGCCCCGTATCGATGCCGGTGGATGGTTGAGCGGCCCACGGGACGCGGAGCACCGGCACGTGCGGGCCCCGCGCCGGCCCGGATAGCACCGCCGGGGCGCTATCCGGGCCGGCTACACGAGAAACGGCCGGGACCGGGCAGCATGGCAATCATGCATGCAGTATAACGGTACGGATTCATTCCCGGCCATCCGGCGGCGGAAGCCTGCGCTCCACCGCGGCGAGGATCCCGCGAAGGATATTCACCTCCGTGTGCTCCGGCACCGCCCGGTTGAACAGCCGGCGCAGGCGCTGCATGAGGTGTTTCTGGTCCGCCGCCGCCGCGTAGCCGCTGGCCGCCATGACCCGCGCCAGGTGGTCGTAGAGCCCGGCGAGGTGATTCGCCGAGGCGGGTGCGTCGTCCACCCCCGCCGTCGGCAGCGCCGCCCCCACCGCGGCGAGGCGCAGCTCGTAGCACACGACCTGAACCGCCGCGGCCAGATTGAGCGAGGCATAGTCCGGATTGGCGGGGATATGGACCAGACGGTGGCACCGCCCGATCTCCTCGTTGGTCAGCCCGGAGTGCTCGCGCCCGAACATCACCGCCACCGGTGTATCCGGCGCACCGGCGATCTCCGCCGCCGCGTCCCGGGGGCTGAGCGCGGGCACGCCGTGACGGCGCGGTCGCGCGCTGACGCCGAAGACCCGGCCGGCACCGGCGAGCGCGGTATCCACATCCGCCGTAACGGTCGCGGCGTCCAGCACGTCCGTGGCGGCGCCGGCGTTGGCGCGGGCGTGGTCGTCGACCGCGCAGGCCGCGACCAGTGCCAGGCGCGAGAGGCCCATGGTCTTGAGCGCCCGCGCCGCGGCGCCGACGTTACCGGGATGGGTGGTGCCGACAAGCAGCACCTGAACGT
>NZ_WNXE01000588.1:0-1020 GCF_010993615.1 Arhodomonas sp. KWT
CTCTTCGCCTTCGGTACCGGCCCGGTCAAGGGCTTCGCGGTCACCCTGTCCATCGGCATCGTGACATCGATGTTCACCGCGATCATGGGCACCCGCGGGCTGGTGAATCTCATCTACGGCGCCCGCCGCAAGGCGCGGCTCTCGATCTAGGGCGAGGTCCAGCATGAACCTGTTCAAACGTGACACGCAGATCGACTTCCTGGGCAAGCGGCGCATCGCGTTCGTCGTCTCGCTCGTCCTGCTCCTGATCGCCGTGGGCTCGCTCGCCGTGCGCGGGCTGAACTTCGGGCTCGACTTCACCGGCGGCACGCTGGTGGAGATCGGTTACCAGAAGCCGGTGTCCCTGGACGAGGTGCGAAGCGAGATCGGGGACGCCGGGTTCACCAGCGCCGTGGTCCAGCATTTCGGCACCGCCAAGGACGTGCTCATCCGGGTACCCCCGGAAGGGGCCACGGGGCAGCGCGTCGGTGACCGCATCCTCGCCGCCGCCCGCGGCGGCGACCGCCAGCCGGAGCTGCGGCGGGTGGAGTTCGTCGGGCCCCAGGTGGGCGATCAGCTCAAGGAGCAGGGCGGACTGGCGATGCTCTACGCGCTCGCCGGCATTCTCGCCTACGTCGCTTTCCGCTTCGAATATCGCTTCGCCCTGGGGGCGGTGGCGGCGCTGGTGCACGACGTGACCATCACCCTGGGCTTTTTCTCGGTGACGGGCGTGGAGTTCGACCTCACGGTGCTCGCCGCGTTGCTCGCGGTGATCGGCTACTCGCTCAACGACACCATCGTGGTGTTCGACCGTATCCGCGAGAACTTCGTACGCGTACGCAAGGGCACCCCGGTGGACGTGGCGAACATGTCGCTGAACCAGACCCTCTCGCGCACGCTGATGACCTCCGCGACGACACTGCTGGTCGTCATCGCCCTGGCGGTGCTGGGCGGTGAGCTCATTCGGCCGTTCTCGGAGGCGCTGCTCGTGGGTATCGGCGTCGGGACCTACTCCTCGATCTTCGTGGCGAGCGCCCTGGC
>NZ_WNXE01000589.1:0-1019 GCF_010993615.1 Arhodomonas sp. KWT
AGGACCCACTTGCGCGTGCCGTCCCGGGACTCCTGATCGAATACCGGGCTCGGCAGACGGACCTCGGCGTGCCGGTGCAGCTGCGCGCGCAGCGACTTGCTGAGATCGGTCATCGACTCGAAGTCGAGCACACGGCGCTGGTGCAGCCACTTGAGCACCTGCACGGCGCGGAACGGCTTCTCGCCGAGATCGGCGAAGAACCGCTGCAGCCCCTGGCGGTCCAGGTCGAGCAGGTTCACCCGACCCGGTGCATCGCCGGGGTTGGCATCAACTACGGGCGCAGAGCTCATCGTCGCCAAAAAAGAACTCGATCTCGGTCTTCGCCGTCTCCGCCGCATCGGAACCGTGGACGGCGTTTGCGTCGATGGTCTCGGCGAGATCGTGACGGATGGTACCCGCGGCCGCCTCGGCCGGGTTGGTCGCGCCCATGATCTCGCGATTCTTGCGGATCGCGTCGTCGCCCTCGAGCACCTGCACCATCACCGGCCCCGAGGTCATGAACGAGACCAGCGCGTCGAAGAACGGCCGCTCGCGGTGCACCGCGTAGAAGCCCTCGGCCTGCTCGCGGCTGAGGTGCAGCATCTTCGCGCCGACGATCTTCAGACCCGCCTTCTCGAAGCGGCTGTAGATCTCGCCGATCGCGTTCTTCGCCACGGCGTCGGGCTTGACGATGGAGAGGGTGCGTTCAACGGCCATGCGGCTACTCCGTGTTCGGTCGCAGTGGATTCCAGGATGTTAACGAGGCTCGCCGGCACCCCCGGACGGGGGCGCCGGCTAAAGGCGGACAGTCTAACCCGGGGCGCCGGACCGGGCAATTGAGCCCCCCGGCGACCGGCTCACGCCACGGAGAAGCTCTCCCCGCAGCCGCACTCGGCGGTGGCGTTGGGATTGCGGAACGCAAACCGCTCGTTAAGGCCCTCGCGCACGAAGTCGACCTCCATGCCCTCGATGAACGGCAGGCTCTTGCGGTCCACCACGACCCGGACGTCACCGACGTCGAAGACGGTATCGTCCTCGCC
>NZ_WNXE01000058.1:0-17229 GCF_010993615.1 Arhodomonas sp. KWT
GCCGCCGACCGCGGGCCCGCGGACCCGGTGGCTGCCGCCACCGGGTCCGCCTGCAAGGTCCTCGCGCCGGTGGCCGGCCGCCCCATGGTCCTGCGCGTGCTCGACGCGCTCGCGGCGAGTCCGGCTGCGACGTGCACCGTGCTGTGCGGTCCGCCGGCGCCGGCGCTGGCGGGTAGCGGCGAGCTGCGTGGGCGCATCGACGCCGGCGCCGTCGACTGGATTGCCCCGCAACCCGGGCCGAGCGCGAGTGCCGAGGCGGGGCTGACCCATCTCGGCGGGGGGCGCCCGGCCCTCGTGACCACCGGTGACCACGCCCTGCTGACCGCGGGGATGATCGACGGTTTCACCGAGGCGGCTGCGGCCGGGGGCTGGGACGCCGTGGTGGGGCTGGTGGAGTACGACACGGTAGCGGCGGCCTTTCCCGGCGTGCGCCGAACGGTCACCCGGCTCAGCGACGCCGCCGTCTGCGGCACGAACCTGTTCGCCTTCCCGACGCCGGCGGGGCGTTCGCTGGTGCGCTACTGGCAGCGGGTGGAGGCGCGTCGCAAGCGCCCCTGGCAGGTGGTGCTGGGTGCGGTCGGGCCCACGGCGGTGGCGCGCTACGCCCTCGGGCGGCTGAGCCTGGAGGCGGCGCTGGAGACCCTATCGCGCCGTCTCGGGGTCAGCGTCGGTGCGGTGATCCTGCCCTGGGCGCGGGCCGGGGTGGACGTGGACTCGGCGGCGGACCTGGCGCTCGCCGAGGCGGTGCTGGCCGGAGACCGGCCTGCGGCCCCCGCCGGTACGCCGGCGCCGCCCACCGCCTGACCGCGGCCCGGGCCCGGACGGTTTCCCTCTTATAGAAAACCTGAATATACTCCTTATGACCCGGCCATCGGCCGGGATGCCTGCGTCCGCCGGCAGGGCGCGCCCGCCGCTGCCGGCCGGGTTAATGATAAGGTGCGATCAGGAGGATCGCCGGTGTCCGACATCACCGTGGCCATTGTGCTTCACGTGCTGGGCGTCGTCTGGTGGGTCGGCGGCATGGCGCTCGTCACCACCGTTGTCCTGCCCCACCTGCGCCGCCATCCGGACGGTGCGCTGGAGCGTTTCCATGCGGTCGAGCGGCGCTTCGCACCGCAGGTGCGCGTGGCGGTGCTGACGGTCGGTGCCTCCGGCGGCTGGATGCTCTACCGCCTGCAGCTCTGGCGTGTCCTCGGCGAGCCGGCCTTCTGGTGGCTGTGGGCGATGATCGCCCTGTGGACGCTGTTCTTCCTCATGCTCTTCGTCCTCGGGCCCACCGGGGTCCTGCGGCGGATCATGTCCGGCCCGCTGGAGCGGGACCTGCCGTCCCGGCTCGCGCGCATGCACCACCTGCACGTGCTCCTGCTGGTGTTCGCGCTCGTCACCGTCGCCGGCGGTGTGGCCGGCGCTCACGGCTGACACCGGCGGGGCCGCTGCTCACGGGCGTTCCCCCGCCGCGGCGTTGCCTGATTCCGCCGGGCGTGTGCCCGGCACCCGGGCGAGCAGCGCGCCAAGCTCGCCGACCCGGCGCTGTTCCAGCGTGGCGAGGGTGTCCACGATGCGATCCCGCAGCCATGCACCGGTAAACGGGGTTACCAGGCGGCCGAATTTCGCCACCGCGTCGCCCCATTCCAGCGGATTGGTGTGGAATCCGCGGTACGCGGCGGTCTCTGCGCTCAGCACGCTGCCGTCCCGGAGGGTGACGTCCACGCGGCTCGGCATCTCCGCGGGGAAGCGCGCGGAATAGTCCGGATCGGGCCGTACCGTCACCCGCTGAAGCAGCTGCTGGACGTCGTCGCGGCGGATACGCGCCGGGGCGTACTGATCCGGCTGCACCTCGCCGTCGAGCAGCGCCACGGCGACCATGTACGGCAGCGAGTGGTCGGCCTCTTCCTTGGTATGGATACGGCGCTTGTCGCCCTCCTCGCCGCCGCCGATGATGTCGTAGGCGACCTGGAAGGTGGTGACCGCCACCTCCCGGATGGCGGCGGGATCGAACCCCGGGCGGCCGGTGATCCGGATGGCGGCATCCAGGGCGGACTGCGAGTGGATCTCGGCGTTGTGCTTCTTGACGATGGTGCGGCGTACGCTTTCCAGGTCCTCCGCCGCCCAGTCGATGTCGAAGTCGCCGGCGATGGTCTGCTTGAATCCCTTGTTGCCCTCGAATACCTGTGCCGGCCCGGTGATTCCGGCGCGGGCCAGCAGTGCGGCGAACGTGCCCTCCTTCGCGACCTGCGGATACGCCAGGCCCTTCCAGTGGGAGAGTTCCCCGGTGCGGGTCACCCGCAACGCATTGTTGGCGGTGCCGGCAATGGCGATGGCGTTGGCGGTCTGCTCCGGCGTGAGTCCGAGCGCTCGTGCGACGCCGGCAGCGACGGCGTAGGCGCCCTGAACGGTGTGATCGAAGCCGTGGCCGCGCACCGGTGCCACGTCGGAGAGCCGCGTGTGCACCTGGTAGGCGCAGGCGAGGGCGGTGAGGAACGTCCGGCCGTCGGCCCAGGCGCTTTCCGCCGCGGCGAGTATGGCACCGAGGTTGTCCGAGGGGTGGTTGGTCTCGCCGGCGGCGAGGTAGCTGTCCATGAAATCGAGGTACCGGCTCAGTGCGGTGTTGTGGAAGGCCGCGCGGTCCGGGGCCGAGCGCCCGCCGCCGATCAGGGTGGCCTCGCCATTGCCGCCTAGGCGCTCCGTGAGCCCGCGTATCGCCATCGTCGGTTCGGCATCCAGCGCGGCGATCGCCACGCCGATGGTGTCGAGAACGCGGATCCGCAGCTGTGCCAGCGCGGCGTCGCTGAGATCGCCGAACCGGGTCCCGGTTACGAAACGTGCGAGCTTCTGGACTTCCGTCATCGCCTGCCTCCTGCGTGCCCGGTAACGGGCGCCGTATCGCCGACCGTCGTCGGGCCGGCGTTGTCACGAGGGAAGGACGTCCTACTGGGTATACGTAATGCGATTTGTTCGCATTTCAAGGGCTGGAGGCGTGATCCGGCGGGTCGGCGGTGATCGACGACGGCCGGCGGTTTCGGGGGGAGCGCTCAGCCGCCCTGGGCCGTGCCCGTCGAGGCCGTGGGCAGCTGTGCGGCGAGGACGTCGCTCACCGGTTCCAGGTCCTCGGGGAAGTCGAGCTCGGCCCATCGCCGTCCGGCGATGGGGAAGGCCCGGACGTGGTCCTCGTCGGCCATGGCGTCGATGATGGAGAGGTACCACAGGCGCAGCGCGTCCGGGTCGCGCATGGCGTGCTCGACGGCCTCCCGGAACAGCGACGCGCCGTCGCCCTGGAAGCGGGTCATGCCGATGGATTCGCCGTCCACTTCGGAGGCGTCCAGGCGCTTGCCCACCCGGCGCAGGCGGCCGTCACCGTGCAGCGAGACCTTCATGTCGTCGTCGTCGTAGGCGTCCTTGAAGTCCACCGTGAGGGTCACGGGGGCCGGCGGCGCGGCCAGCACGTCGCGGACGATGCCGCCTTCGAACAGGGTGTCGCCGTTGATGAGCAGCAGTTCGCCGCGGATTGCCGCGCGCGCGATCCAGCAGCTCGCGAGGTTGTCCGAGACCCGATAGAAGGGGTTGAACACGGTCTCGACACGGGCGCCACCGTAGCGGCGCTCGAGCAACGCCTCGACGCGTTCGGCGCCGTAGCCCGTGACCACGGTCACGCCGTCGATGCCCGCCTCCAGGAGGGTGTCTATCTGCCACTCCAGCACGGTGCGGCCATGAAAGCTCAGGGTGCACTTGGGCCTGTCTTCCGTCAGCGGCAGCAGGCGGCGCCCCTGACCGGCACTGAGCAGCAGGGCGTGGGTCGGCGCTTCGGGGGCATCTGCCGCCCCGTGCCGTGACGGTGACAGTGAATCCATCATCGGGTCCGGTTGCTCGGGCAAAAACGTAACTATTTCATCACATCCCCGCTGTATTAGCATTAGCGGCGGCCCGACAGGGGCGTCCGCCGGGCGCCCGGTCCCGGAGGGAGTCCGTTTGTCCCGCATCGTCCGCTACATCGCCGCCGAGGTCAGCCATGCCCTGATCCCCGTGCTGGCGCTGCTCGTCGTCATCTTCGCGGCCTTCGATACCGCGCGGAGCCTGACGGGTACGGCCGCCCTCGCCGTGGAGCTGCCGGTACTCCTCGAGCTCGTGGCGCTACGTACCCTGATCGCGCTGGACGTTCTGCTGCCCCTGGGGCTTTACCTCGCGGTGGTGATCGCCCTGGGCCGGCTTCACCACGATCACGAGGTCGTGGGGCTGCGCGCGCTGGGGTTCAGTGGCGCCGCGCTGGTGCGTGGTGTGCTCGTGGTGGCCGTGTCCGTGGCGGTGGTGGTCGGCGGGGTGTCGCTTTTCGCCCGTGCCTGGGCCTACGAGCGCGTCTACACCCTGGAGGCGGAGCAGGGCGCGGAGTTCGAGCTGGACGACCTTGCGCCCGGGCATTTCCAGGCCAACGACGACACCGGGCGTGTGGTCCATGCCCGGGCCCGCGGCGGGGACGGACTCCAGGGGTTCCTGCTCTACGAAGGCGACGACGGCGTGGTCCAGCTGGTGCTCGCCGACCGGGCCCGTCAGCCCGAAGGGGCGGCGGGGCGGACGCGCCTGCTCCTGGACGATGGCGCCGTCTACACCCTCGACCGCGACGGCGGCAGCGACCGGGTCTCCGAGTTCAGTGAGCTGACCCTGCGCCTGGAGCCGCCGTCACGGCTGGTGGGCTATAAACGCAAGGCCGCGGCGACGGCCTCGCTGCTGCGCTCCGAGCGCCCCGACGACGTCGCCGAGTGGCAGTGGCGGGCATCGCGCCCGCTGGCGGCGTTGCTGCTCGCGCTTCTGGCCGTACCGCTGAGCGCGACGGCCCCGCGGCGCGGTCGCTATGCGCGGGTGTTCACCGCCATGGGGGTGTTCGCGCTGTACTTCGTGGCCACGGACATGGCCCGGAGCTGGGTGGAGCAGTCAGCGGTGGGGGCATTCCCGGGTGTGTGGTGGGTGCACGCGGTGGCGGCGGCGGTGCTTCTCGGTCTGTGGCTGCGCGGGGCCGCGTGGCGGCTGCGGCGGGGAGGCGGCGGGTGAGCCGCCTGGAACGTCATATCGTCACCCGTGTGCTGATCGGCTTCGGCATCGCCGCGGCGGTGCTCCTGCCGCTGTTTTCCCTCCTCGATCTCGCCGAACAGCTCGAGGACCTGGGCCGCGGGGGCTACGGCTTCGTCGACGCGCTGGCGCATACGGCGCTGCTCGTGCCCCGGCGGCTGGCCCAGCTCGCTCCGTTCATCGGCCTGCTGGGCGGTATCGTGGGGCTCGGACTGCTGGCGGCCCACGACGAGCTGATCGCGTTGCGCGCGGTGGGCCTGTCCGCGTGGCGGCTTCGCCGCGCCACCGGGCTCGCGGCGCTGGCACTGGCGCTGGTGTATGTGGCCCTGCAGGGGGCGGTCGCCCCGGCGGCGCAGCAGCACGCGATCGAGCGGCGTACCGAGATCATTGCCGGCATGGATCGAGGCGAGGGCGGGCTGGGACTGTGGCTGCGCGACCGCCACCGGATCCTGCATATCGGGGCGATGCGCCACGGCCGCGTGCCGGTGGACGTGGAGCTCTTCCGGCTGCGCGGCGAGGCGCGGCTGGCGCGCTACGTGCATGCGGCCCGGGCCGAGATACGCGGTGACGGGACCTGGCGGCTGTACGACGTGACCATCAAACGCTTCTCCGGTGCGGAGAGCGGCAGTGAGCATCGCGCCAGCCTCGAATGGAAACCGTTCATCGATCAGGCCCGCATCGCGGCCATGCAGCGGCCGCCGGAGAGCCTGGACCCGGTGGACCTGGCGGGCTACGTGGCCTACCTGCGTGCCAGCGGCAGCCCGTCGGCGCGGTATGCGCTGGTATTGTGGCGCAAGGCGGGCCACGGTCTGTTGACCATCGCACTCACGCTGCTCGCCACCGCCTTCGTCACCGGCGGCGCCCCCCGCGGTGCGCTGGCCCCACGCCTGGTGCTCGGTGCCTTTACCGGCATCGCGGTGTTCATCGGCGACCAGATACTGGCGAGTACCGGCTTGTCACTGGGGCTTCCCCCGGCCGCGATCGCCCTGGTGCCGGCGGGGTCGATGCTCGTCGTCGGCGCCGTGCTCGCGGGCTGGCGGCGGTAAGGGGGCGGCATGGCAGGCGGGCAGCGACACGCGGGGGCGGACGCAACCATCAGTAAAGGGGCGCTGCGGCGGGTGCTGGCCAATTCCGGCAAGCTGCTCGGCGGCAAGACCGTGAGCGCCGTGCTCGGGCTGATCACCATCGCGCTGGCGGTGCGCGCCCTGGGGATCGAGGGCTACGGCACCCTGGCGCTGGTGCACACGTTCACGCTGGTGATCGGCCGGGTGGTCAACTTCAAGTCCTGGCAGGCGATCCTGCGCTACGGTACGCCGCTGCTTCACGACGGCGACCGGCCGGGGCTGCGGCGGCTGATCCGGTTCACCGCGCTGCTGGACGTGGCCAGCGCCGCGGCGGCCGCGCTCGTGTGCGCCACCCTCGCCTGGTCCGCGGGGACGCTGGTCGGCTGGCCGGCGGCGGTTACGCCCATGGCCGCACTCTATGGGTTCTCGGCGCTGTTCATGGTCTCGGCGACACCCCTCGGGGTGCTGCGGCTGTTCGATCGCTTCGACCTGCTCGCCGTGCGCTCGCCGGTGCAGTCCGGTGTGCGTCTCGTCGGTGTGGGCCTGGCGATAGCGCTGGACTGGGGGATCGCCGGGTTCCTCGCGGTGTGGTTCCTGGCAAGGGTGCTGACCACCCTCTCGCTGATCGTCTGCGCCTGCGGGGAGCTCGCCCGCCGGGGCCTGCTGGCCGGGCCCGCCGACAGCTGGCGGGGGTTGCGCGGGCGCTTCCCCGGCATCCTGCGTTTCATCGGGATCACGAGCGCCAATGCGGTCCTGGCGCTGGGAGTGGAGCACATGGGCACGCTCGCCGTGGGTGTGCTCCTGGGGGCGGATGCGGTGGGGCTGTTCCATGTCGCCGACCGGCTCGCCCGGGCCCTCAGCAAGCCGGTGAAACTGCTCACGCCGGCGATCTATCCGGAGATCGCCGGTCTGCTGGCCGCTGGCGAGACCCGGCGCCTGCGCCGGCTGGTCCTGCGCACGGTGGCGATCTGTGGCGTGCTGGTGCTCGCCGTGATGGCGGTGCTGGCCCTGGCGGGCGACCCGCTGCTGGGGCTCATGGGCGGCGCGCCCGCCCGCGAGGCCTATGGGGTGATGCTGTTGCTCGCCTTCTCCGTCCTGCTGCCGGTGTGGTGGTTCCCGCTCGGGCCGTTGCTGATCTCCGCCGGGCATCCCGGTCGCGCGCTGCTCTCCCAGGGCGTGGGCACGCTGGTCTACCTGGCGGCGGTGGCGCCGCTGGTGCATGTCATGGGTGTGGAGGGGGCGGGGCTGGCGGCCGCGGTCTCGGCGCTCGCGCGTTTGCTGGTGCGCCTTGCCGCGGCCCTGCCGTGGCTGCGCACCGCCGGATCACGCGGCGGGGGCGACAATGACGGACGCGTGCCGCTTGACGGCGGGTGACGCCGGGTGCGTAGATACCGCGCATCGCGCCGTCCGGGTCGCTCCGGGCGCCCTGTGCCACGCAACCACGAGTGTCATCCGCGTCCCGTGACCGAGCCGGACCCGTCCTTCGAGGCCCCCACCGTGGCGCTGTTCCTGCGCTCGCTCGCCGGCGTGGGGCCCGTGCGCGTGTTCCTCGACCTGGCCGCCGCGCTCGCGGCCCGCGGCTACCGGGTCGATCTGCTGGTGGCCTACGGCAGCGGTGCCTACCGGGACCGGGTGCCGCCGGGCGTGCAGCTGGTGGACCTGCGTGCCCCGGTGGCCCAGGCGTGCCTGCCGGCGCTGGTGCGCCGCCCGGGCCTGCTCCGGGCCCTCGGTCCGATCGTCTGGCTGCCCGGTGCGCCGCGGGTGCTGGGGGCGATCCCCGCGCTGGCGCGCTACCTCGCGCGGGCCCGGCCGGCGACGCTGCTCGCCGCCCAGCACTACGGCAACCTCGCCGCCGTCTGCGCCCACGCCCTCGCGGACTCCGATGCGCGGTTGCTGCTCTCCCAGCGCACCCAGATCAGCGATTACCTCCGCGCCGGCCGCACGCCCCGCAAGCGCCTGGTGCTCGGGCCGGTGCGCCGGCTCTATCCGCGGGCGGCGGCGGTGATCGCCGTCTCCCGGGGGGTGGCGGCGGACCTGTGCGAGCGCACGGGGCTCGACCCCGCGCGGGTGCCGGTGATCCCGAACCCGGTGGTCGACGACGGCCTCCCCGAGCGCGCGGCGCTGCCCTCGGGGCACCCCTGGCTGGACCAGCCGGACGGGACCCCGGTGCTGCTCGCCGCGGGCCGGCTGCACTACCAGAAGGACTTCCCGACGCTGCTCCGTGCCTTCGCGCGGCTGCGCGCCGACCGCGCGGCGCGGCTGGTCATACTGGGCGAGGGGCGCGGGCGCCGGGCGCTGGAGCAGCAGGCCCGGCAGCTCGGCGTGGCGGCGGACGTGGACATGCCCGGCTTCGTGGACAATCCCTTCGCCTTCATGGCGCGGGCATCGGCATTCGTGCTCAGCTCGCGCTACGAGGGGCTGCCCGGCGTGCTCATCCAGGCCCTGGCCTGCGACTGTCCGGTGGTGAGCACGGACTGCCCCAGCGGACCGGCGGAGATCCTGGAGGACGGGCGCTGGGGCCGGCTCGTGGCCGTCGGTGACGATCGCGCGATGGCGGATGCCCTGGTGGCCACCCTCGCCGATCCTCCGGCGCCCGGGGCCGTGCGCCAGCGCGCCGGGGCGTTCACCATGGCGCGTATCCTGACTCTCTACCTGCAGCAGCTCTCGCCGGCGCCGGGCGGCGGCGTCCGCGAAGGATGACGCCTGCCATGCCGACGCCGCATCGTCCCCGCGTTACCGTCGTGATCCCGGTCCACAACCGGGAGCGCTATCTGCCGGTCGCGGTCAACAGCATCCTCGCCCAGTCGTACAGCGACTTCGAGCTGTTGATGATCGACGACGGCTCCACAGACGGGAGCCTGGAGCTGATGCACCGCTATCAGGCGGCGGACCCGCGGGTCCGGGCGCTGAGCAACGGCGCCAATCTCGGCATTCCCCAGACCCGCAACCGCGGGCTCGACGAGGCCCGGGGCGAGTACATCGCCCTGCTCGACAGCGACGACTACGCCTACCCGGAGCGGCTCGCCGCGCAGGTGCGCTTCCTGGATGCCCATCCCGATCACGCCGAGATCGGGACCTGGGGCAGCTTCATGGACGGTGACGGCCGGACGTCCCGGCAGGTGCGCCGTCAACCCGTCGCGGCCCCGGCGGTCGACGCCGAGCTGCTGTTCCGCTGCTGCATCTCCAACCGCTCGCTGATGGCGCGCACCGCGGTGTTGCAGGCCCACCGCTACCGCGAGGACTTCCCGCGCAGCCAGGACTACGAGCTGCACGTGCGGCTCTCGGCGCGGCATCGCCTGGCGAACCTGCCGGTCATCCTCTCCTGCGGGCGGGAGCACCCCGGCCGCTCCACCAACATGGCCGCGGACCTCTCCCGCGAGCGAAAGACCGCGATCCATCGCGCCCAGCTGGAGGCCCTCGGGCTGCGGCCCACGGACGCGGACCTGGACCGGCACTATTGCCTGGGCCGGGGCGGGGTGCTCGGGGCCCCGGATCAGGACTACGTCGACTGGGCCGAGGCCTGGCTCAGCGACCTCCTCGCCGCCAACCGGCGCGCGGGCCGCTACGATCAGGCCGCCCTGGCCGGGGCGGCCGCCCGGCGCTGGGTGCGGGTCTGCTGGCGTGCACGGCGACGCCTGGGTGGCCGTGCGGTCATGCGGATGCTGCGCTCGCCGCTGATGCGGCCGTTCGCGCCCTACGGCGGCCGCTGGCTGCCGTGCCGCGTGCCGGCACCGGCGCTGGACTATTCCCCGCCGGCGGAGCGCGCCGGAGACGCGCCGGACTGACGCCGCGGGGCCGTTATTCCGTTGCGGTGTTCTGTGGGTGTTACCCGGCTTCGGCGCCGGTGCCCGGATAGCCCCAACCGGCCAGCGCCAGACCCGTCTCCGCCGCCAGTGCCCGGTTGTCCGCGGCGTAGTAGTCCTCGATGTAGTCCACGATCCCGTCGCCGAGCAGCTCCCGGGGCGTGAGCGTCCGCCCTGCCAGGGGCGAGCGGTCGAAGCGGCGCAGCAGCTCGTTCAGGTAGCGGTAGCGGCCGGTCGGCAGGACGTAGCGCTTGTCGTTCACGCTGCGATAGGTGAGGTGGTTGAGCGCCCGGGCCAGCCGCAGGGTCCGGTGCCGGTAGGCGGAGTTGGCCGCGCCGGCGTCCAGCGCCTGGAGATCCACGGCCAGTCCAAGCTGTTCGGCATAGTCCGCGAGGAATTCCGGCGGGTCGGTCCGGAACGCCTCGTAGGTGAACACGTGCACGCGGTCGCTGCCGAAGAGGGCGCGGTAGTGGCGGATCAGCCCTAGATAACTGAAATGGGCGAAGTCGAACAGCGGCTTCTTGTAGGGCCGGCGCCACTGGCCCTTGCGGTAGCTCGCCGGGAACAGGAACTGCTCTGCGTTCAGGGTCCCGCCGCGCTTGACGTACTGGGCATAGGCCGAGGCGATCATGTCGACCTGGTGGCGGATGAACAGCACGATCCGGGCGCGGGGTAGCACCCTAGAGAGGCGTTCGGCGATCTCCTTGGACATCGCGCCCTGGTGGCCCGCGGTCTCGAAGCTGCCGCTGATCTCCTCCTCGCAGAGGGCGACCGGTCCGGCGCCGTCCAGCCCGAGCGCCGCCTGCGCCCGCTCCGGCGAGAAGGCGAAGGCATGGGGGAGGACCAGGGCATCGAGGACTTCGTCCCGCGGGATGTAACGGTGGCTCGTCACCGCCGGGTAGAAGCGCCGCTGGAACCACGTCGAGGCCGTCTTGTGGTAGCCCGCGTGGACGATGCTCTCGGTGCTCGGTGTCATCCGGCGCCTCCGCTGGCGTTGGCCGTGGCGGCCGCCTCCCCCGCGATTGCCGTCAGACCGAGGATGTCGAGGTGGCGGGCGATGCTGCGTTCCTGGCCGAACGCCTGGCCCCGGGCGCGCACGGCCTCAGCCGGGGGCGGGTCGTCCAGCACCGCGGCCATCGCGGTGGCGAGCGCGGGCGCGTCCCCGAGGGGGACCAGCGGTCCGTGGCGGCCGTGATCGAGTATCTCCGCCGGACCGCTGGGGCAGTCCGTGCTCACCACCGGACAGCCGCAGGCGAGGGCCTCGATGAGCACCGTGGGCAGGCCCTCGAAGTCCGAGGACAGCGTGAACAGTGCCGCCCGGGCGAAGGCCGCGTAGGGGTTCTTCACCTGGCCCGGCAGGGCGACATCGGCGTTGATGCCGAGCGCCCGCGCCTGTGCTTCCAGCTGTCCCCGCTCCGGGCCCTCGCCCAGGATCACCAGTCTGGCCGCGCGTCCGGCCCGCAGGCGGGCGAAGGCGTCCAGCAGCAGCGGGAAGTTCTTCTGTGCCACCAGTCGGCCCGCCGCGACCACCACCGGTGGCCCCCCGTCGCTGAACCACGGGTGGGGGGATGGCGAGGCGGCGCGTTCCGCCAGGGCCGGCGTGACCACCGGGTTGTGGATCGTGGTGATGGACCCGCGCGGTAGTCCGGCGGTTGCCGCGAGGTCGTCACCGACGCCCTCGGAGACCGAAACGACGGCGTCCGCCTCCGGGTAGTAACGTCCGACCAGCGGTGCGATGTAGCGCCAGCGCCATTTGCGGCTGGCCGCAATGGCCCGGGAGAGCTGGGTGTGCTCGGAAAGCACCACTCGGGTGGACAGTCCGCTCTGATGCCGGGCCCAGAGGGCGAGGAGGTTGGTGCGCGTCTTTGCGGCGAGCAGGCTCGCGGGGCGGTATTCCGCCAGGTAGCGGGCCAGGTCCGCCACGTAGGGCTGCACCGGGGCCGGCCGCGGCGCGAGCAGCGCGGGGCGGGCCAGCAGCCCGATCTCCCGCGGGTACAGCCGGGCGAGCCGCAGCCGCGCGGCGGGGCCGGATTCCCGCTGCAGGGTGACCAGGCGAACGCCGTCCGGGATCGCGTCCATGTACGGCCCCTCGGGCCGGCACAGCACCAGGTCCACGCGCAGGCCGCGGGCCACGAAGCCGGCGGCAAGGTTCAGCGTCATCCGGCCGACGCCGCCGGCTGCCAGCGAGGGCAGCAACAGGGCTAGGTCCGGGCGTCGGCTCACCGGCGTGTCCATGGCTACCTCTGTGGGTGGGGCCCAGGGCGGAGCGGTCTCGTGGGCGCGGGATTATACACGGCGGCCCCGGGCACGTCCGTGCCGGCTCAGGCGGATTGCCGCGGTATCTCCAGTGTGCCGCCGGCGTCCGCCCGTGGGACGAAGTCTCCGGTTTCGGCGTCGTAGGCGTGTACCGTGACCCCGAGCCGCCAGCCCGTCGGGGTGGGGGTGACGACGCAGCGGTGGTAGGCCGCGTTGCGTGCCGGATCGTGGGTGCGCTGGGAGGCGGACGGCGCGCCGAGTACCGGCACCGGCCCGCGGGGGCCGTCGATCTCGCCCCGCAGGCGGCGGTGGGCATGGCCGTGGAGGACGAGCTCGGCGCCATGGCGGCGCACGAGTGCGCGGAAGCGCTCGGCGGCGACGAGCGACTTGCGCCGGGAGACCGCGTCCGGCTGCGGCGGGTGGTGCATGAGCACGACCCGGAATCGCCCCGCCTCGCCGGCGCGCGCCAGTGCCCGGCCGATGCCGTCGAGCTGGTCGCCGTCGATCCGGCCGGTGGCGAG
This sequence comes from Arhodomonas sp. KWT, assembly GCF_010993615.1. Classification (NCBI taxonomy): domain Bacteria; kingdom Pseudomonadati; phylum Pseudomonadota; class Gammaproteobacteria; order Chromatiales; family Ectothiorhodospiraceae; genus Arhodomonas; species Arhodomonas sp. KWT. The sequence goes on from NZ_WNXE01000058.1 coordinate 12,703, forward strand.
CAGCGGTGCGCTCGGGTAGGCGGTGTTCACGCCGATGAAGCTTACCGGACCGCGGCGGCGTTCGAAGGGGAAGCGGGGGCGCTCGTCGCCGTCGCCGCACATGTGCGCGGCCCACTCCGCGAGGGTGTCCTGCCAGCGGACCGGGACGTAGAGGTCGTGGTTGCCCGGCACCACCGTCACCTGCGGGCCCGGGCCGAGCGCGGCGAGCCAGTCGCGGGCCTCGCGGTACTCGTCCGGCGTACCGAGGTGGGTGAGATCGCCGGTGACCGCGATCTCCTCGTCGGGGTGTGAGGCGAGGGCGCGCTGCAGTGCCGCGAGGATGCCGTCGCAGTGGGCATGCCGCCGGCCCCGGCGCCAGGAGAGGTAGCCGAGGAGGCGCTTGCCGATCAGCTCGCGGCGGCGAAGGGCGCGCAGCGACGTCAGGTGGGGATCCGAGAGGTGGGCGAAGGCGAGGCCGTGCGCACCATCGTCGTTCGTGGATTCCATGGCGGGGCCAGTATAATGAGCGCCCATTTCGGTGGGAAGCGGGAACAAGGGGCCACGATGCCAGTGTACGTGTGCGTCACCGGGGACAGCCCGGTCCGCCTGTGGGGGCTCACCGGCCGCGAGCGCCTGGAGCGGGCGTTCGCCGCCATGGACGGCGTGGAGGCCGTCGCTGGCCCGGAGACGGTTCCGGCGGAGGCGACGGCGGTCGTGCTGCGCGCCGATCATGCCTATGACGGTGCGGTGCTGCGCGGGCTCGTCGAGGGCGCGGAGCCGGTGTGCCTGCTCGGCGAGGACGGCACGCCGGTGGCGGCCCGGGGCTCCGGCGGGGAGACGGCGGCGTTGCTGGAGGCGGTGGCCGCGGCGGACGCCGGCGGGCTGGCGGACCGGCCGTCGAGGTCCGCCGGCGAGCTCGCCTCCGGCTTCCGTTCGCGGCTGCGCAGCGTCACCCCCCCGCGAGTGTCGCGCATCACCGCCGGCAATCGCCGCGCGCTGGAGCGCTGGCTGTTCTCCGGCGCCTACAAGGGCGTGACCGACCTGATCACCAAGTGGCTGTGGCCGGTGCCCGCCCAGTGGGCGGTGCACGGCTGCATCCGTCTCGGGCTCTCGCCCAACGCGGTGACCACCGCCAGCCTGGTGCTGGCGATCGCGGCACTGGTGGCGTTCGCGGGCGGGGCCCACGGCCTCGGGCTCGTGGCCGGGTGGCTGATGACCTTCCTGGACACCGTGGACGGCAAGCTCGCCCGGGTGACCCTGACCTCCAGCCGTTTCGGCGACTACCTCGACCACGGCATCGACCTCATCCACCCACCCTTCTGGTATCTCGCCTGGGGGCTCGGGCTGGCGGCACCGTGGACGCTGACGCCGTCGCTGGGCGTGACCGTCACCGCGATCTTCGCCGCCTATATCGGCGGACGGCTCTGCGAGGGCGCGTTCCAGTGGTTCGCCGCGCCCTTCTCGCTGTTCATCTGGCGGCCGTTCGACTCCTTCAACCGCCTGATCACGGCGCGGCGCAACCCGAATCTCATCCTGCTCACCGCCTTCTGGCTGGGCGGGCGGCCGGACCTGGGGCTGTGGATGGTGGCCGCCTGGCACGTGCTTTCCACGCTGGTGCTCGCGGCCCGGGTAGTGCAGGCGGCGCTCCGCGCCCGCGGTGCGGCGCTCGCGCCCTGGCTCAACGACGTCGACCCTGCCCGGGACCGGGACCGCCTGGCGGTGCGCTGCTTCACCCAGGCCCCGGCCGGAGGCGCCGGTGCCCGACGCTGAGCCCGCCGCTGCGGCGGTGGCCCTCGCCGGCGAGCGGCTGGGCCTGCTGCTCAATCCCCGCGCCGGCGGCCTGCGCCGGCCGCTGGATCGGGTGCGGGCGCTGGCCGCCTCGCTGCCGCTGACCGCCGCCCACGAGGCGGATACGCCGGCGGGGATGGCGGCGGCGCTGGAGGCCATGGCCGCGGACGGGGTCACCGCTCTGGTGGTCGTGGGCGGTGATGGTACGGTGCAGGCGGTGCTGGGGCAGCTGCTCACGGCGCGCCCGTTTCCGCGCCTGCCGTGGCTGGTGGTGGTCCCCGCCGGCAGCACCGACATGACCGCGCGGGATATCGGCCTGCGCGGCGGGCCGGTCGCCGTGCTGGGGCGCCTGGTCTCCACCGTGGCGGACGCACGCACGCTGAGCGCGCGGTACCGTCCGGTGCTCGGTGTCGGGCACGACGGCGACCGGGTGTGCGGGATGTTCTTCGGCGCCGGCATGGTCGCCGACGGGGTGGGATACTTCCGCGAGCGGGTACGCGGCCGCGGCCTGGTGGGGGAGAAGGCCTCCGCGCTGGCGGTGCTTCGGACCCTGGCCGCACCGTTCGCCCGGCGCCCGGCCGGCCGCGGTGTGACCCTGCGTCAGCCGGCGGCGCTGGCGCCGCCCGTCGGCCATGGACTGGTGCTGGTCAGCGCCCTGGACCGGCTGCTCTTCGGCAGCCGTCCGTACTGGGGCGCTGGTACCGGCGCGCTGCACTGCACGGTCATGCCCGCCCGTCCCGGCCGCCTGGTTGCCGCGCTGCCGTGGTTGCTCCGCGGCCGTCCGGGCCGCCGGCTGTCCCCCCGGCGCGGCTTCGCCAGCGGCGACGTGGATGCCGTCACCCTCGATATCGACGGCGACTACGTCGTCGACGGCGAGCTCTACCCTGCCGACAGCGCCCGCGGCCCGGTGCAGGTCGCCGTGGCCGAGCGGGCCATGCCCTTCCTGGTGCCCTGAGGCGGTAGCACGCGCGCCACGTCCGGCCCGGCGCCGCCGTCGGTGTGGTGTCCCGTGGCATTTCCGGTCGGGGGGGGCCGCACAACGATCAGGGCCGAGCACGACGCCGGCGGGCGGCGGGGGGAATCTACGGCGGTTCTCTCCCTGCCGGCGGGATCGTCGGCTGCCGGGAGCAGCTGACCTACGGGAGAGGCAGGCGACCCCCCTGCGGCATGCCTGTGAACGGGCCGTGCTTGTAGGCTGGCAGTTCCTCCTGGCAGCCGACATCCCGTCCCGCGTGCTGGCAGCGTAGACTGCCTTGAGTGGCCTAATCACCCCGATGTCCGCGCATTCCTCCAGCGTGTGCGCAGGTGGGGAAAGCCAGCGTGGCCGCCCGGGGGCCGTCATACTCAAGCCCGTCCACATCCGTTCCGGCGTCACCAGGGACCAGACATTCCATAACCTGCAAATCGGTTGATCCGCGAGGAGGTATCTACGGTGTGCTCCCGTTCCGCGGCAGGTCGGCATGCTTCATGCGACCGACGGGCGGCGGGGTGCCGGCGATTTGCCGGTGCGCGGCTGGTGTCCGGGGCGTGTGAAGTTCTTTGGACGGTGCCGCTCCGGGCTGTCGCACACGTCAGGTGGCTGAGTCCGCGTAGGTCGTGCGCCGCAGGCGTGCGACGTTCCGGCCCGGTCATTGAAGGCGTCGCACACGGCCTGCGGCCGTGCACGATCTGCCGGTCTTCCGCTCCGGAACCACACAAGGCCGGTTGCCCCTAGCGACCGACAGGTGTCCGGCCGTGTCGCCGGGGCTACTCCGGCATCTCCGCGTCGGACATCGGGTCGAACAGGGCGGTGGCGAGGGCGGGGAACCCGGGGTCGTCCAGCGGGGCGGCGTCGCGGAACACGGTGGCCCAGCTCGGGTCGCTGCCTTCGCCCGGCACGCCCTGGAACGGGTTGTCCTCCCAGACGCGGGCGGCGGCGATCATGGCGCGGTCGGCGTCGCCGTGGCGGCGCAGGGCGGTGGCATAGGCATGGGCGCTCGCCAGCGGCAGGGGCAGGGGCGTGCGCAGGCCGCGCCAGTAGAGGGCGAGCAGGGCGCCGAGGCGCTCCCGGGCCTCTTCCGGATCGATGGCGGCGAAGGCCAGGAGGGCCGGCGGGGCCTCGCGGCCGCCCTCGCCGAGGTGGCGGCTGATGCGGCCGGGATCGTCGCCGGGGGCGACGGCGTTGAGCGCGAGGTGGCTCACCCACAGGCGCAGCCGGTCGGCGGGCCGCACCGGGGCCGGGCGGTAGGTGAGCAGCCCGCCCTCGCGGCGGTCCGTGAGCCAGCCGGTGATGTGCAGGCCCGCCAGCTCGAGGTCCACCTCCAGTGCCGGCAGGCGCTCGCCCAGCAGGGGTTCGAGGTGCTCGCGCAGGCGCTCGACCCGGGTGACGGTGTCGTCCATCACCGCACGGCCGAACGGGCCCTCCGGCAGGGTGCCGGCGGCGTCCAGCAGCCGTTCCAGGGTCTCCGGGTCATGACCGCGGAGGCGCTGGGCGAGCAGGTGCTCGCGGAGCTGGTAGGCGCCCAGGCCGTCCAGGTCGAAGGGCTCACTGTCCGCCTCGTCCACCGCTTCGCGCTGCATCCGCGTGCCCAGGCGCAGGCGCAGGAAGGCCTCCGCCGGGTTGCGCAGGAAGCGCACCAGCCCCTCCAGCGTGACCTCGCGCAGCTCCGCCTCCGGCTCGGGCAGAGGGGCGTCGATGAACGGCGCGGGGGCGCTGTCGCCGGTGTCCCCGCCGCCGGCCGGGCGCAGCCAGTCGTCGGCGTAGCTGAACACCGCGGCCTC
>NZ_WNXE01000590.1:0-1019 GCF_010993615.1 Arhodomonas sp. KWT
GCCGTGGGACGTCACGGCGGGGGAGGCGTCAGGGCCGGGCCCCGGCGTGGCCGGGGCCCGGTTTGCCGCCGTTACGGGCAGGAGTTGCCGCCGTTGTAGGCGATGCTGCCGGTGACGGTGCCGGCGTTCGTGGTGTCGCAGGCGGTCGACACGCTCGACTCCACGGTGTTGCCGCTGCCGCCGATCGTGATGTTGTCGGCAAGCCGGAAGGCGTCGCTGCTGCCGCCCTGCGTGTTGCGGATGGTGGTGTTGTCGACCGTCACCTCCGCGCCGCCGCCGGTGCCGCTGACAAGGAGGCCGGCATTGTTGACATCCATCGTCAGCCCATCGAGTTCCACGCGGTTGAATATGGTACCGCTGCCAAATAGTGCCACTCCGACGCCGCCCGATATGGTGGTTGCGTCGATCCGCACCGGTCCGTCGGAGATCTCGACGCCGCTCTCGCTTTGATTGATGCCGGTGATAGTGCTGTTGATGATATTCACAGCACCATAGGTGTCCCCGATCGAGCCGTCGCTGAGGCCGACATGTATGCCGTCACTGCCGGGGCTGTCGATCGTCGTGTTGACAATATCGATGGCCATCCCCCGGATCTCGATGCCGTTGCCCTCCCCACCGGTGATGGTCGAGTTGGCGACCCGTACTGCTTGGGTGTCCGAGATCAGCTCCATGCCATTGGGGGCGCCGTTGGTGCTGTCGGTATCACCGACATTCGAGATGGTGACGCCGTCAATGACGAAGTCATTGGTCGCCGAACCATCGAAGCTGCCTACGCCGGAAAGGCGGATGCCGCTGCCGCGAAGTGCGTTATCGATGGCGACTCCGTTTATGGAGCCGGTGGAAACGTTGGTGAGATCGACGCCCGCGAGGTCAGTGTCCATGATCGTGCCGCCGCTGATATGGAAGCTACCGACCTGGTTGGCGTTGGACAGCGATACGCCCTCCCCGCCGGTGCTGCTGATGTCCACCTGGCCGAGGTCGATGCGGGAGTCGGCGTCCGAGAGGTTCACGCCGGCGGC
>NZ_WNXE01000591.1:0-1018 GCF_010993615.1 Arhodomonas sp. KWT
CTGACCCGCGCGGTGCGCGAGGGCGGGATCTGCTACCTCGACGAGATCATCGAGGCGCGCAAGGACACCACCGTGGTGCTCCATCCCCTCGCCGATGACCGCCGGGTGCTGCCGCTGGACGCCACCGGCGAGCTGATCGAGGCCCACCCGGACTTCCTGCTGGTGGTCTCGTACAACCCCGGTTACCGCAACCTGATGAAGGGCCTGAAGCCGAGCACGCGGCAGCGCTTCGTGGCCCTGTCCTTCGGCTACCCCGACGCCGCCGCGGAGCGGCAGATCGTCGCCCGGGAAGCGGGGATCGACACGGCACGGGCGGAGCAGCTCGTGCGCTTGGCCACGGACCTGCGACGCCTCGACGGTCACGACCTCGAGGAGGCCGCCTCCACCCGGCTGCTGGTCCACGCGGCCCGGCTGATCGCCCGGGGCGTGGCACCGCTCGCGGCCTGCCGCGCCTGCCTGGCGGAGCCGCTGAGCGACGAGCCCGCCGCCCTGGAGGCGCTGATGGATGTCGTCGGCGCCCACCTCGGCTGACCCCGCGGACCGGAACACCGCTTTCTCAACCTTCAGGGGGACATTCGATGTCGGAACGTTTTACCAAGGGCATGGCCCGAAACATCTACTACGGGGGGAGCCTGTTCTTCATCCTCCTGTTCCTGGGACTCACCTTCGATACGGTGACGGCGCTGCCCGACCGCGAGAATCGCGCGGGGCTGACCGATACCGTTGCCGAGGGCAAGGAGGTGTGGGAGCAGAACGACTGCATCGGCTGCCATACCCTGCTCGGCGAAGGTGCCTACTTCGCCCCCGAGCTCGGCAACGTCTTCGAGCGCCGTGGCAACGGCAACGAGGCCGCGTTCAAGGCGTACCTCAACGCCTGGATCAACGCCCAGCCCACCCAGGCCCCGGGCCGTCGGCAGATGCCGCAGTTCAATCTCTCCGACCACGAGATCAACGCCCTCGCGGAGTTCCTGATCTGGACCTCGCGCATCCGCAACAACGACTGGCCGCCGAACGTCGA
>NZ_WNXE01000592.1:0-1016 GCF_010993615.1 Arhodomonas sp. KWT
CGCTCGCTGGGCTCCCGGTCCGCCCCGCCGACGGTGATCCCCACGAGGTCGCCGACGGACTCGGAGACGGTGACCAGCGAGAGCAGCACCATGGGCACAATCGCGCTCAGGTGGAACTCCATGCCGATCTCCCAGGGCAGCGGCACGGACACCCATGAGGCAGCCGCGACGTCGGAGAAATCCACTAGTCCGAACAGCGCGGCGATCACGAAGCCCGCCACCAGCCCCACCAGCGGCCCGATCTCGGCGATGAAGCCACGGGCAAACTGATGCAGACCCACGGTGATCACGAACACCAGCGCCGCCAGCGCGATATGGTAGGGTGCGCCGAAGTCCGGCGCCCCGAAACCGCCCGCCGTGTATGCGAATCCGACCGGCAGCAGCAGCACGCCGATCATGATCACGAACGTCCCCATCACCACCGGCGGGAACAGGAAGCGCACCCAGCGCATGCACAGGCCGACGACGGCCATGGCGACACCCCCGGCCAACGCCGCACCGAACACAGACGGCAGTCCCTGGGTACTGGCGATAGGGATCATCACCGGCACGAAGCCGAAGCTGGTGCCCATCACCACCGGCAACCGTGCGCCGATGCGTCCGACACCGAGTGACTGAACCAGTGTCGCGACACCGGCGATGAACATCGCGGCCTGGATCAGCGCCGTGGTCTGCGCCGCCGGCAGATCCACCGCCCCGGCGATCACCACCGGTACGGTGACGTTGCCGACGAACATCGCCAGCACGTGCTGAATGCTCAGCGGAATGGCACGCCGCAGCGGCGGCATGTAATCGACATCCCCCCTTTGCTCCGGGCGCACTTCTTCTGTCTGCTCGCTCATGACAGCTCCTCTCCCCCTCCGGCAATGGCGGTCACTGTGATTGCCGCACGGCGCCCTCCGGCCCGGCGGCCCCACAGGCCTTCGGGGAATCCTTGATCATGGGTACAACCCTGTCAACAATTATGTATCCATTTTTGATACCGATCATGGACACCCGGGCGATCCGACCGACCC
>NZ_WNXE01000593.1:0-1016 GCF_010993615.1 Arhodomonas sp. KWT
GCCCGCACGCTGGATGACCGTCCCGCGCCGCGCACCGGGCTCGCCGCCGGGCTTCGCGCCGGCGTTGGCGAGTGGCTCGCGCTCACGTTCACCCACAGCGTCCTCCAGCCGTTCTGCGCCGGATTGCTCCTCAGGTGCCGCTGGCCGTCACCCGGCGACCGCGACGAGCCGGCCGTGGTCCTCGTGCACGGCTACTGCGCCACGGCCACCTACTGGCTACCCACGTTCCTGCGCCTGCGCCGCCGGGGCCTGGCGGTGGTGCCGCCGCCGACCCTGGAGCCGGCGTTCGGAGGCATCGACGAACAGGCCGACGCCCTCGGCGCGCACCTGCGCGACGTCCGGGCCCGGTATCCCGGGAGGCCCGTCGTGCTTGTTGGTCACAGCATGGGCGGACTGACCGCCCGCGCCTGTCTCGCCGCCGGCGGCGGCGACGCCGTTATCGGCATGGTGACGCTGGGCACGCCCCACGGGGGCACCCGTCTGGCCCGGTTCGGCCCCGGGAAGAACGCCCGCCAGATGCGCCCCGGTAGCGCCTGGCTGGCGGAACTGGAGCGCGTGGCACCGCCGGGCGCCCTGCACCTGACCGCGGTCGCGGCGAGCCACGACGAGCTCGTCAGCCCCTGGCGTAGCGCACTGCCCGCAGGCGCGTGCGCCCACCGGATCGTGCCGAGCGGTCACCTCGCACTCGGCTGGCAACGCGCGAGCGCGGACGCGGTCTCGGAGGCAGTGTCCGCCGCTCGTCGGCGGCCGGAGTCACCGTCGCCAAGGTGATCACAGAACACGAATCCGTAGGCCGCGGTCGCCGGCCGGGACGCTAGACTTCAGGACCCGGGCCACGCCATGCAGTGACGGAGGCGGACTATGGGATTCCTGCATCAGCTTCGCGAGGAGCAGGCGGCTATCCGCGAGCGGCTCGACGCCCTGGAGCGCGGCCTCGCGGCCTTTCACGCCGCCGACCATCCGGACGCCCGCGCCCTGCACGATGACACCCTTGCGCTGGTTCAGGCGCTACTCCC
>NZ_WNXE01000594.1:0-1014 GCF_010993615.1 Arhodomonas sp. KWT
CGTTGCGCGATGTGAACACGCAGCTGCTCGAGCGCGGCGCCCTGACGTTCGGCAACTGCCTCGGCGTCTTCGAGGTCGCGCGCCGCCGCACCGCGGTCGCCGGAGAGATGCATCGCGAGCTCGGCGCGCCAGCGATAGAGCTCCGGGAGAAAGCAGCGGTTCCCGATACGGGCGACATCGCTCAGGGCCCCGCCGAGCACCTCGCGGGCCCGGCGGTAACGCGACAGCTGCATCAGCCCGGCGATGTGCAGCCGCAGCAGGCTGGTGCTCGCCCCGTACATCACGTGTCGCACATCGGCCGCCGCCCGCTCGCAGAGCTCCACGCCCTCGTGGTCGCCGTCCCGCGCCATGGCCCAGCCGAGCAGCCCCTGCCCGGCCCGCTGCCACAGGGCATAGTCACGGGCCTGGGCGATGGCCAGCACGTGCTCCGCGTCCTGGCGGACCATGGCCGGATCGTCGCGACACTGCGCCAGCAGCGCCCGGAAGGTATAGCAGAACGCCCGGCTCGGCGGATGCCCGGTGATGTCGACCAGGGCGACGGTCTCGTCGATCAGGCACCGGGCACGCCCCGGCGCCCCCACGTTCCACAGGGTCATGGCACCGAGTGAACGCGCGGTAAACGCCGGGTTGTCCCCGAAGCGGCTGACGAGCTCGAGGTGGTCCGTGTTGTCGTAGGCCGCCAGCACGCTCTCCAGGTACGCCCGCGACGCCGGCAGATCGCCACGGTAGAACCGCGTGTTCACCTGCGCGTAGTCCGAGGCGATGCGCATGTGCCGACCCCCGGAGGCGGTTGCGATACGCTCCATCTCGTCGGCGAGACGCTGGGACTCGGCGAAACCGTCGTGGGAGCTGGACGATTCCCACTGCGCCCAGAGAATCAGGAAATGGCGCTGCGGGTCCGATGCCCCGTCGTGGAGCTCGGCGGCGCGCCGGAACGTGGCGTAGACCTCGGCGGCCCCGTAGCCGGAACAGGCCATGCGCGAGAGGCCGAGCCCCAGGAGCACGTCGACCATC
>NZ_WNXE01000595.1:0-1014 GCF_010993615.1 Arhodomonas sp. KWT
GCCTCGCCCTGCTCGACCCGGGTGCGCACCCGCTCCAGCGCCTGATCGGCGCTGAGAACGGGCCAGGCGTTGCCCTCACGGTCGATCAGCAGCATCTTGTCATCGTCGATACGCACCTCGCCCGTGGTGGTGTTATCCACGACGAACTGCACCGGCAGCAGCCCGGCGCCCCGGATGTCGAAACCGAAGGCCTCCTCCGCCGTGTCCGGATCGAGGTAGGCCCGCGCCAGCAGCGTCGCGCCGTTGACCGTGACCGAATCCGCCTGGGACGCCGGCATGGGGATCGGCGCCACCCGCTGCTCGCCGTAGCTCGCGCAGCCCGCGAGCAACGCGGTGAGCATCACCGCGACCACCACCGGGATCCAACGCCTGTTGCGCATCGTGCTCACCTGTCCAGTCCTCCTGTCGGAACGTACCGTTGCCGCGCGGCGCGTCTTCCCGACGGTACCGCCACCGGCCATTATCCCGTAAACCCCGCCGATACCCGGCCATGCCCGCGGCGGGCCCGCCGAACGGCGCTGTTGCGCCGCCGAGCGCGGCCGGGCAGACTTGCTCCCCCGGGGCAGATGACCTCGGGGCCCGCCCGATCGCGTCAGCGCTCTCCATCATATCCAGCGTGTGCGGCCTGCACCGCCGCACCCGCCGTGCGTCCGCCATCTCCAGGGGAGTTAGACCACCCATGCAGGACAACGAAACACAACAAAGCGAATCGCAGGGCCTGGCGCGTCAGGCCCTCGCCGGCTCGCAGATGCTGCTCGTCGCCTTCGGGGCACTGGTGCTGGTACCGCTGATCACCGGCCTCGATCCCAATGTCGCACTGTTCACCGCCGGCGCCGGCACCCTGCTCTTCCAGGTTGTGACCCGCAGACAGGTGCCTGTGTTCCTTGCCTCTTCGTTCGCGTTCATCGCGCCCATCATCGCGGCCAAGCAGCGCTTCGGCCTGCCCGAGACCATGGGCGCGCTGATGGCCGCCGGCCTGCTCTACGTGGTGCTCGCCGGCGCCGTGCGTGCCCG
>NZ_WNXE01000596.1:0-1012 GCF_010993615.1 Arhodomonas sp. KWT
CCGGGCTCGACACCTTTGCGCTGGACATCCCGCCGGGTTTCCAGCGGGACGTACTGGCCGGACGCTCGCCGTCGGTACAGCTCAACGTCGACGCCACGCGGATCAGCCAGGCATTCACCGGCACCGGTTATATCCAGGAGATCGTGGCCGATGAGGTCGACGCCTTCATGCAGCGATACCGCTCGGATACCTCCGACCGGGTCGGGCTGGCGCTCCGTGCCCGTTTCAACCCCGAGCTCAACGAGTCGTGGTTCGGTGCGGTCATGGAGGTGATCAACAACGTCACGATGCTCTCCATCGTGCTCACCGGCGCGGCGTTGATCCGGGAGCGCGAGCACGGGACCATCGAGCACCTGCTGGTGATGCCGGTCACGCCGCTGGAGATCATGGCGAGCAAGGTATGGGCCATGGCGCTGGTCGTGCTCCTGGCCTGCAGCTTTTCGCTCGTCACGGTGGTTCAGGGGCTGCTGGCGGTGCCCATCGAGGGCTCGGTACTGTTGTTCCTGGCGGGGGCGACGCTGCACCTGTTCGCGACGACGTCGATCGGAATATTCCTGGGTACGGTTGCACGGTCGATGCCACAGTTCGGGCTGTTATTGATGCTCGTGCTGCTGCCGCTGGAAATGCTCTCCGGCGGGACCACACCACGGGAGAGCATGCCGGACCTGGTACAGATGCTCATGCTCGCCGCCCCCACGACCCACTTTGTAAGCCTCGCCCAGGCCATCCTCTACCGTGGTGCGGGCCTGGCAACCGTCTGGCCGGAGTTCCTCGCCCTCGGCGTGATAGGCGCCGTGGTGTTTGTCTACTCGCTGTCCCGTTTCCGGGCGACCATCGGCGCGATGGCGTGAGCGCGATCCGCGCTCCGTGGCCCGATCCCGGGCCGCGGCATCTCCCCCGGGGCGGGGCGCTGCCGGTCCGGCATCTTCCGCGCAAATAACCTTATGCGCTATATTTATAACCGAGCGCCGCCCAAGGCGGTCGATCGAAACCGGTCAGGGAAGTGGAGCCG
>NZ_WNXE01000597.1:0-1011 GCF_010993615.1 Arhodomonas sp. KWT
GTGTCCGCCACTGTGGGCATCCTCGGCCACCGCCACGGCAACGGTTGCCAGGAGCACCGCGCCGGCGAGCACCATGACACACCGACGGATGCGCTTATTTGAGCTGCTGTTCACGTCTTGCCTCCCCGGTCAGAACCGATAGCCGAGACCGATGCGGAAGAGATCCTCGTCGCTGTCGAAGGTCTCGGTGCCCGTGTCGTAGCGGATCGAGTAGTCCTCGTAGTCCGTGCGGGTGTAGTCGAGACGGACGAAGGCGTGCTCGGAGGTCGGGACCTCGACGCCAATGCCGGCCCGCGTCGCCCACACGTCCCGCTCATCGCGCACGTGCACGCCGATGCCGTCGAAACGGTAGTCCGTGTCCAGCTCCGCGCGGACACGACCGGCCCGCGCATAGACCAGGGCGTTGCCCCCCAGGAGGTAGCCGACGCGCAGGCCCAGACCGTAGGTCGGGCCGCGGTCGACGGAGTAAATGCGTCTGTCGGGCCGCCGGGCGGAGTCCCAGCCGGCCTCGGAGTGCTCCGCCTCCGCCTCGACGCCGAGATAGAGTGACCCCAGGCGGGCGCCGTAGCCGCCGAACACGCCGGCCACGCCGCCGTCCCCGGCTCGCTCCGCGGAGAGATCCCCGACCCCGGCCTGGCCGCGGTTGTCGCCCCGGTTGTCCGTGTGCAGCGAGCCCCAACCGAGCTGGGCGCCGACGTATGGACCGGTAAACACGTCCGGGCTGCGGCTGACCGTGCGCTGCGGCGCGGCGTCGAAGAACCGGTAGCCGAGACCGAGGGTGATGGCGGATGCTTCCGGCGAGAACCGGTCGGTGCCGTTGCCGTAATCGACGTCGTAGCCGTCGTAATCCGTATAACGCCACTCCAGCCTGCCGAATAGCCGGCGTGTCAGCGACAGCTCCATACCCGTGCCGAGGCTCACGCCGCGCTGAGTCCCGGTATCGCTCACCATGCTGCCACCGTGGGCGTAATGGGTATCGAACTCGGCCGCCGACAGACCCGCATGGCCGTA
>NZ_WNXE01000598.1:0-1010 GCF_010993615.1 Arhodomonas sp. KWT
ACGTTCCCGGTGATCATCGCGCTGTGCGTGATCGTGGTCCACGAGAGCTGGCCGGTGGCGATGGACGCCTACGCCAATGGCGAGACCTCCTTCTCGGCGTGGAATCCGCCGGTGTGGCCGGTCAAGCTGCTGGTGCCGGTGTCGTTCTCGCTGCTGCTCGCGCAGGCGCTCGCCGAGACGGTACGCGCGGCCCGGCGCGCCATGGGTCGTGAGGTCGGGGACGAGACGGATGCCGGACGCGGCGGGGAGGTGGGCCCATGAGCTCCAGCCTCGTGCTCGGCATGATGTTCCTCGGGCTGCTGGTGCTGCTGCTCTCCGGCATGCCACTGGCCTTCGTGCTCGCCTCGCTGGCGGTGTTCTTCACCCTGTCGCTGTGGGGCACCCAGGCGCTGGTCATCACGGTGCTCCAGACCGTGGACGTGATGACCTCGGAGATACTGCTCGCGATCCCGCTGTACGTGCTCATGGCGAGTGTGCTCCAGCGATCAGGGCTGATCGACGACCTCTACCGCGCCATGGAGCTGTGGTTCCGGCGCCTGCCCGGCGGCCTCGCCGTGGGCACGGTGGCGATCTGCACGCTGATGGCGGCGATGACCGGCATCGTCGGCGCCGCGGTCGCGGCGATGGGCATCCTCGCGCTGCCGTCCATGCTCCGGCGCGGCTACGACGAGCGCCTGGCGCTCGGCACCATCTGTGCCGGCGGCACCCTGGGCATCCTGATCCCGCCGTCGGTGATTACCATCGTCTACGCCGCCACCGCCCAGGTGTCGGTGGGCAAGATGTTCGCCGCCGGCATCGTCCCGGGACTGATCCTGGCCGCGCTGTACATGGGCTACGCGGTGCTGCGTGCGACCCTGCGCCCGGACATGGCCCCGAGGCCCGACGAGGCGCCGCCGAGCATGCGCGAGCGGGTGATGTCGCTGCGCTCGCTGGTACTGCCGACGGTGATCGTGATCGGCGTGCTGGGCAGCATCTACGGCGGCATCGCCACGCCCACGGAGGCGGCGGCG
>NZ_WNXE01000599.1:0-1007 GCF_010993615.1 Arhodomonas sp. KWT
GGTGAGCCGTTCCAGCCTTTCGGCGCCGTCGGTGCCGAATCCCCGGTAGACCCCGTCGACGTCGGTCAGCATCAGCAGCGCATCGGCGCCGAGCTGCCGTGCCAGCAGGGCGCTGGCCGCGTCCTTGTCGATCACGGCCTCGATACCGACCAGCCCGCCGTCCGCCCGGCGGACGACGGGAATGCCGCCGCCGCCCGTGCAGATCACGATCACCCCCTGGTCCAGGAGCAGCTGCAGCACCCGAAGGTCGGGGATCTCCACCGGCCGGGGCGAGGGCACGACCCGCCGCCACTTATCGCCGTCCGGGGCGATCGACCAGCCGGCAGCCTGCGCGCGGGTCTCGGCCTCGTCCCGGTCGTAGACCGGCCCGACGAACTTGGTCGGCCTGGCGAAGGCGGGGTCATGGCCGTCGACGACGACCTGTGTCAGCAGCGTCGCGACCGGCCGGTCGTGATCCAGGATGTTCTCCAGTTCCTGCTCGATCATGTAGCCGATCATGCCCTCGGTCTCGGCCCCGAGGACATCGAGAGGGTACGCCTCGTCGGGCTTGTAGGCCGCGCCCTGCAGGGCGAGCAGGCCCACCTGGGGCCCGTTGCCGTGGGTGATGACGAGGTCGTGACCGGCGCGGACGATACCGGCCAGTGCCTCGGCGGCGTGGCGGACGTTGGCGCGCTGGGTCTCCGCGGTTAGCGGCTCGCCGCGTTCGAGCAGGGCGTTGCCGCCCAGAGCGGTCACCACCAGCATGCTCAGCCCCCCAGTGTGGCCACCAGGACCGCCTTGATGGTGTGCATGCGGTTCTCGGCCTGGTCGAAGACGATCGACGCCGGGCCCTCGAACACCTCCTCGGTCACCTCCAGCGCGCTCATGCCGAACTCCTTCTCGATATCGGCGCCGACGGTGGTCTCGGCGTTGTGGAAGGCCGGCAGGCAGTGCATGAAGCGCACCCGCGGGTTGCCGCTGCGGCGCAGGACCTCGGTGGTCACCTGGTAGGGCGAGAGCTGCCGGAT
>NZ_WNXE01000059.1:0-16870 GCF_010993615.1 Arhodomonas sp. KWT
GGTCAGGCGCAGGAGCTTGTCGGCGCCGTCCACGTGCTCGGCGTTGACGATCTCCGCGACGCGCAGGTCCACCCCGGAGAAGGTGTCGAAGTCGATCTGTTCGGCGATGGGCTCGCCCGGGGCCTGCGCCGGCGCTGGCTTGGTCTGCCCCCTGGGCGCGAGGCTCTCGCGGGATTCGTCGATCATCGCCTGGATGCGGTCGGGATCGACCCGGGTCATCAGCGGCTTGAACCGGTTGATGGTGTGCCCGAGCAGCGGCTGGCGCGCGTCCGCCCAGCGCTGGGGCTCCAGGGCGAGGAACGCCTCCGCGTCCGCGGCCATCTTCGGCAGCACTGCCTTGAGGTAGATGGTGAGCACGCGGAAGAGGTTAATCCCCTGGGTGCAGATCGCCTGCAGCCGGGCCTCGTCCTCGCCGGACTTGGCGATGACCCAGGGCTTCTGCTCGTCGATGTACTGGTTGGCCTCGTCGGCGAGGGCCATGATCTCGCGCACCGCCCGGGAGAACTCCCGGCGCTCGTAGAGCTCGGCGATCTGCTCGCCGGCCTGGGTGAACTTGCGGAACAGCTCCGGCGCGTCGAGGGTGTCGGCGAGGCGGCCGTCGAAGCGCTTGGTGATGAAGCCCGCGCAGCGGCTGGCGATGTTCACCAGCTTGCCGACCAGGTCGGCGTTCACGCGCTGGGCGAAGTCGTCCAGGTTGAGGTCCAGGTCGTGGACGCTGCCGCCGAGCTTTGCCGCGAAGTAGTAGCGCAGGTACTCCGGGTTGAGGTGGCGGAGGTAGGTGTCCGCCATGATGAATGTGCCCCGGGACTTGGACATCTTCTGCCCGTCCACGGTGAGGAAGCCGTGGGCGGTCACCATGGTCGGCTTGCGGAACCCCGCGCCGTGGAGCATCGCCGGCCAGAACAGGGCGTGGAAGTAGAGGATGTCCTTGCCGATGAAGTGGTAGAGCTCGGCCTCGGAGTCCGCCTTCCAGAAGCTGTCGAAGTCCAGCCCGCGCCGCTCGCAGAGGTTCTGGAAGCTCGCCATGTAGCCGATCGGCGCGTCGAGCCAGACGTAGAAGTACTTGCCCGGCGCGTCCGGGATCTCGAAGCCGAAGTAGGGCTCGTCCCGGGAGATGTCCCAGGCGCGCAGGCCCTCGTCGAACCACTCCTGGAGCTTGTTGGCCATCTCCTCCTGGAGCCGGCCGGCGGAGGCCCACTCCCGGAGCATTTCCTCGAAGTCCTGCAGCCGGAAGAAGTAGTGCTCGGACTCGCGCTCCACCGGGCGCTCGCCGGAGATCACCGAGACCGGATCGCGCAGCTCGTCCGGCGAGTAGCTCGCCCCGCAGACCTCGCAGTTGTCGCCATACTGGTCCTCGGCACCGCAGCGCGGGCAGGTGCCCTTGATGTAGCGGTCCGGCAGGAACATCCCCTCCTTGGGGTCGTAGGCCTGGGTGATGGTCTGGCGCTCGATGTGGCCGGCGTCGCGCAGCCGGGTGTAGATCAGCTCGGAGAACTGGCGGTTCTCCTCGCTGTGGGTCGAATAGTAGTTGTCGAAGGCTACC
Organism: Arhodomonas sp. KWT; assembly: GCF_010993615.1. Classification (NCBI taxonomy): domain Bacteria; kingdom Pseudomonadati; phylum Pseudomonadota; class Gammaproteobacteria; order Chromatiales; family Ectothiorhodospiraceae; genus Arhodomonas; species Arhodomonas sp. KWT. Next base: position 1,544 of record NZ_WNXE01000059.1, read on the forward strand.
CCGAAGCCGGCGAAGTCCCGCTGGTGCTCCGCGCTCATGCGCTCGATCAGCGTCTCCGGCGTCACTCCCTGCTCGCGGGCCTTGAGCATGATCGGGGTGCCGTGGGCGTCGTCGGCGCAGACGTAGTAGCACTCGTTGCCCTGCAGCTTCTGGAAGCGCACCCAGATGTCGGTCTGGATGTACTCCACCAGGTGGCCGAGGTGGATCGGCCCGTTGGCGTACGGCAGGGCGCTGGTGACGAGGATCTTTCGCGTCATAGGGGGCGTGTTCGCTGACTTCGACAGGAACACCGCATTATGCCAGATGCCGCGGTGGGCATGTTACTGGACGGGAGTGCGCCGGCCATTCTCAGTGTGCAAAGCGCGCCGGTTCGACGACGGTCCAGGGCCAGCGTCGCCCCGTTCCCGAGTGCGGTGTCGCCCCGGCCGTGCATGCGTGCCCGCGACCGGCGGAGGCGTCAGCCCGGTCGGGTAGGTCGTGCGCCGTAGGCGTGCGACGTCCCCGGTGGTGACCCGGTGGGCGTTGCGAAGCCCCGTCGCACACGGCCGGCGGAGGCGTCAGCGCGGACCGGGGATATCGTGGCGGTTCAGGAACGCCTCGATCTCCGCGATCACGGTCTCGGGCGCCTCCCGGTAGGGGGTATGGCCGCAGCCGGGGAGCAAGGCCTGTTCGGCGGGGCCGCTGCAGGCCGCGGCGATGCGACGGACCTGCTCGGAGGTGCCGTACTCGTCGTCCGCTCCCTGCATCACCAGTGTGGGGGCGTGGATGCCCGCAAGGTCGGCCTCGATATTCCAGTCCCGGAAGTCCGGCGCCTGCCAGGTCTGCGTCCACGCGCGGAATATCGTCTCGGTCTTGTCCCCGTGATAGCGCGCGAGCTTCGCCGGCAGGTCGGTCTCGGCGAAGGCGCGTTCGGCGGCGGCGATGCCGGCGAGGGTGTGAGGCTCGACGAAGGCGTGGGCCGCCATGGTCACGCAGGCGCGGACCGGGTGCCGGGCCGCGTACAGCAGGGCGACGCTGCCTCCGTCGCTGTGGCTGACCAGGATGACGTCCGACAGGCCGGCGGCGTCCAGTGCCGCCGGCATCCAGTCGTGGGCCTCGTGGTGCAGGTAGGCCGGCGTGCGGGTGTAGTCGAGGGGATCGGAGCCGCCGTAGCCGAGGCGGTCCCAGGCGAAGGCGTCCAGCCCCAGCGTCTGTCCCAGGCGTGCCGGGAAGTCCCGCCAGAACTCGATGCAGCCGAGCCCCTCGTGGAGGAAGACCAGCACCGGACGCCCGGGCTGCCAGCGTCCGTCACGGCGCCAGGCTGCCGCGCGCAGGCGATGGCCGAGGACATCGAGGTGGAAGTATTCCGGCGTCGCGGCCATCGTCGCCTAGCCCTCCTGCTGCCGGCTCTCCAGGGCCGACTGCTCCCGTGCCCGGGCCCGCGCCAACGCCGGCCGGCCGAGCTGGTGCTCGGCATAGGCCGCGAGGGCGGGCTGTTCCATCGGTGCCTTCGCCGCCCGGGCCCAGGCCAGGGTGTGCGCGGCGAGGATGTCGGCGATGCTGAACCGTCCGCCCACCAGGTGGTCGCGGCCGTCCAGGGCGTCGGCGAGCAGGTCCGCTGCCATCGTGAATTCCCGGCGTGCCGTGGGGATGACGTCCGGCACCCGCAGTTTCTCCGGCAGGGCGAAGCGATGCTTGGCCATGGTCCACAGCGGCTGCTCCAGCTCCGTGGCGATGAAGAACAGCCAGCGCATCAGCTCGGTGCGCCCCTGCGGGTCCGTGGGGGCGAGCCCGGCGTCGGGGTAGGTTTCCGCCACCCACAGGCAGATCGCCGGCGACTCGGTCAGCAGCGCGTCGCCGGTACGGAGGGCCGGGAGCTTGCCCGCGGGGTTGAGCGCACGGAAGCGCTCGCCGCGGTGCTCGCCACGGCCCAGGTCGACCAGGGTGTAGTCGTACGCCGCGCCGGCCTCCTCCAGGGCCCAGACCACGCGGGTGCTGCGGCTGTTCGGGTAGCCGAACACCTCGATCGTCATCGCGTCTCCTCCGTTCCGGTGGGTACGGCCATTACCGAGAGTGTCACCGTGGCCTTGGCCACGAGTCGTTCGTCGCCCGCCGGGGCCGCGCAGTGGACCTCCGATTCGGCCACGATCAGCGTGCGTCCCGGCTTGAGCACCGTGGCCACGCAGCGCAGGGTCTCGCCCCGCGCGGCGCGCAGCAGGTTGATCTTGAACTCGGCGGTGAGCACCCGGAAACCGGGCGCGAGCAGCGTGCCGGCGGCGGCCCCGGCCGTGTGGTCCGCCATGGCGGCCTGGACACCGGCGTGGACGAATCCGTCCTGCTGCAGGTGGCGTTCGCCGAGGCGGATGCGGCTCTCGCAGCGGCCGGCGGCGATGTCCACGGCTTCCAGACCCAGGGTGCGGGCGAACGGCGCCTCATCGAAGATCCGCGCCGTCTCCTCGCGGTTGTATGTCTGCTCGTCCACGTGCCGGTCACCTCGCTGCCGTCACTGCCGGGGAGTGCAGAGCATAGCCGGATGACGTCGCGGCAGGGCAAGCCCGCCGGGGGTGTTAGTCGGGCGCGCCGCGCGCGGCGAGCCCTGATGCCACCTGTTCCATGCACTCGTGCTGACCGAGGCCCGTGCAGTCCACGCAGAGGTCGGCGGCGGCGCGGTAGAGCGGCACCCGCTCGTCGTAGACCGCGCGCAGGCTCTGGGCCGGATCGCGGGCGATGCCCCGGCTGTCCAGATTGTGGATGCGCCGCTCGATCTCCGGCCAGGGTACGGACAGGTAGACGATGACCCCGCTGCGGCGCAGGTGTGTCATGGCGCTGTCGCTGTAGACCGCGCTGCCCCCGGTGGCGATGACGTGATCATGCACCTCGAGCCCGGCGAGGGTATCGCCCTCGATGCGGCGCAGATCGGCGGCGCCGCCGGCGTCCACGATCGCCTGCAGGGAGCGGCCCTCGCGCTGCTGGATGAGCACGTCGGTATCGACGAAGGCCTTGCCCAGGCGCTTGGCCAGGAGCACGCCCACGGTGCTCTTGCCGGCGCCGGGCATGCCGATGAGCACGACGTTGTCGCGTGTCCCGGTCACGGCGCCTCCACGGCGGCGAGCCCGCGCAGGGCGTCGCCGGTGAGGCGGTAGCCGACCCACTCATCCTGGGCGCGGGCGCCGAGGCGCTCGTAGAAGCCGATGGCCGGGGCGTTCCAGTCCAGCACCGACCACTCCAGCCGGCCGCAGCCGCGCGCCACCGCCAGCCGGGCGAGGGCGGTGAGCAGGGCCTGGCCGATGCCGTGGCCGCGGGCCACGGGGCGTACGTAGAGGTCCTCCAGGTAGATCCCCGGGGCGGCGAGGAAGGTGCTGTAGTTGTGGAAGAACAGTGCGAAGCCGACGGCCTCGCCATCGAGCTCGGCGATGATGACCTCGGCGTACGGGTGATCGCCGAACAGCGTGTCCATGAGCCGGGATTCGTCGGCCACGACCTCGTGGCTGAGGCGCTCGTAGTCCGCGAGCTCGCGGATGAACGCGAGGATGGTGGGGCAGTCCCCGGGGCCGGCGAAGCGCAGGGCGAGTGCCGGCGTGTCGGTGGCGAGTGCGTTGTCCATGTCGGTCCGTCGTCCGCTGCGGGTGGGTGGTGTCCGGGTATCGGCCGTCCGCGCGGGGGCACCCTCTGCAACGGCACCATCGCGCACGACATCCGCGGCCCCGCAGTCTACTACGCCGCGGCCCCTGCGGGTCAGGCCGGGCCGCGGTGGCGTGCCTCCAGTCGGCGGATGAACGACTCCAGCACCCGGCGGTAGAGGGTGTCGCCGAGGCAGGCGTCCTCCACCCCGGCGTCCAGGTTGGGGTTGTCGTTGACCTCGATGACCAGCGCACGCCGGCCGGCCTGCTTGACGTCCACGCCGTAGAGCCCCCGGCCGATGAGGTTGGCGGCGCGCACCGCCAGGTGCACCACCTGCTGCGGTGCCTCCGCCACCGGGAAGGTCCGTGCGTCGCCCTCGTCCACGGTGCCGCCCGGGCCGTGGCGCACGATCTGCCAGTGGCCCCGGGGGAAGAAGTACTGGCAGGCGAAGATCGCCTCGCCGTCGAGCACGCCGATGCGCCAGTCGAAGTCGCTGACCACGAACTGCTGGGCGATGATCAGATCCGAGTGTGCGAACAGCCCCGCCGCCGCGTCGCTCAGTGTCTCCGGCGCGGCGACCCGGACCACGCCGCGGGAGAACGAGCCGTCCGGGATCTTGAGCACCAGCGGGAAGCCCAGCGCGTCGCCGGCGGCGGCCAGGTCGTCGCGCCGGCCGCGGTGGAGGATGCGTCCGGCGGGCCGCGGGATGCCGTGGGTCTCCAGCAGGTCCGCGAGATAGACCTTGTTGGTGCAGCGCAGGATGGAGGCCGCGTCGTCGATCACGGGCATGCCCTCCGCCTCGGCGCGCTTGGCGAAGCGGTACGTGTGATCCGATACCGCGGTGGTCTCGCGGATGAACAGCGCGTCGTATTCCGCCAGCCGGCCGTAGTCCCGGCGGGTGATGAGGTCCACGGTCACGCCGAGACCCCGGCCCACGCGCTGGAAGTGGCGCAGGGCGCGGGCGTTCGACGGGGGCAGGCGCTCGTCCGGGTCGTGGAGGATGGCCAGGTCATAGCGCGGCGTGCGCCGGTGCCGCGGCCGCCGCCAGACGTGATGGCTGAAGCGCTCCAGCGCTGCCGCGAAGGCCGTTTCCTGGGCGTCGTCCAGGCGGTTCAGGGACAGGGTGCGCAGCCGTGCGATACGCCAGCGCCCGTCCTGGCGATGCAGCTCCAGGTGCAGCAGCGGCGCGGCGAAGGTCTCGAAGACCTGGCGGGCGAGCTCGCGGAAGCGCGGGTCGGAGGCGGTGCCGAAGAATACGTCCACCTTTATCGGGCCGTCCCCGTCGCCGCTCTCCGCCGTCAGCGGTCCGCGCAGGCGCTCGTCCAGCACCGCGGTGTCGAGGCTGTAGATCGCGCGACGGGAGAGATCGCTGATGGTGCGCACGCTGGGGATCACGCGGTGGCCGCGGGCCTCGGCGAGCAGCGAGCAGTAGTAGCCGGTGGAGAGGTAGCGGTAGCCGCGGCAGAGATTGATCACCCGCGTGCCGGGGCCGGCGCCCCGGCAGGCCGGGTCGAAGAGGTAGTCGTCGGCGGTGATCACCTCGCTGGTGGCGGCGTAGGGCGCCCAGTCGCGGCGGTGCTCGACGACGATGAGGGTGCGGGTCACGGTGCCGCCTCCCGCAGGGCCCCGGCAGCGATCACCACCGCCGCACGTTGGCCGCCCCGGCCATAGCGTGCCATGCGCTCGAAGTCGCCGCGCAGTACCGGCAGGTTGATGCAGTCCGTGGCGGTGCGGCCGTCCGCGACGTCGATCCACGGGTCGTTGAGGTAGACATAGCGGGCGTCCGTGCCGGTGACCACGACCCAGTGCGGCGCCCGCTCGCCGTAGAAGCGGTAGAGGCTGATCAGCACCAGCGCCAGCGCGCCGCCGGTGAGCGCCGTGTCCAGGCCCGCGAGGTCCAGGCCGCCGGGGTGCACGGGGATGCCGGCGTCGGCGGCCTCGGCCACGAAGTCCTCGTGCACCAGGCGCAGCACCTCGCGCTTGGCCGGGGTGCGCACGGACTCGACGAACAGCGGCCCGGTGGTGCTGACGTGCACCGCCGCCGCGAACCCGCGCCGGTGGGCGGCCAGGGCCAGGCCGTAGGGGCCGCAGCCGCCGTGGCCGGAGGTCATGAAGATGGTGGTCGCCTCGCGCCAGAGCCGCAGCTCCAGGCGCCGCCCGGGGACGAGGGTCGGGCGGAGCGCGTGCATGGCCATGATCAGCGCGGCCGGCCCGCAGGTGAACTCCAGGGTCTGGGCATAATAGGGCACGGACCGCGGCGGTCGGGCCGTGCTGTCGGTGAGCCGGCGCTCGTAGCGCAGGGCCGGGGCGTGGTCCTCGTAATAGTCCGGCAGCACACCGAAGCGGCGGTAGCCGAGATGCTCGAACAGTGTCCGCGAGGCGGTGTTGTCGGGCCGGATCTCCAGGCGCAGGGCGGCGCAGCCGGCGTCCAGCGCGGCCGCCTCCGCGCCGGCCACCAGCCGCCGGCCGAGGCCCTGGCCGTGGTGGCCGGGGGCCACTGCAATGGAGTACAGCCGGGCGAGCGATGTGCCGCGGCGGTAGAGCACGGCGGCGTAGCCGGCCACCCCGGTACCCGTGACCGCCACCAGGACATCCGCGTGCGCGCGGGTGAGCAGGTGGCGGAGGCTGCGGCGGCTGAGGCGGTCGCCGGTGAACGCGGCGGTCTCGATACGCTCCAGTGCAGCGAGGTCCGGTGTCTCGGCGGTGCGCAGCTCGAAGGGCTCAGGCATGGCGACATCCCTGTTTTGCCGGAGTCTAGCAGCCTGCCGGACCCGGATGGGCTCGCGCGGGGCTTTCGCCCTGCCCGGGGCGGCGGATGTAGAATCCCCGCCATCAGCGGAATCGACAATGGAGCGGGATCATGGCGGAACTGACACGCGAGGCGCTGGAGGCGGCGCTCGGCGGGTGGACGGAGCCCAACCTCGGCACGGACCTGGTGAGCGCCGGCGCGCTGGCCGGCCTGGAGGTGGACGGAGACGCGGTGAACGTCACCCTGCGGCTGGGTTTCCCCGCCGCGCACTACCGCGAGGCGCTGACCGCCTCCGTCACCCGGGTGCTGGAGCAGGCGGGGGCGTCGCGGGTCACCGTGACCGTGGACTGGTCCGTGTCCCCGCGCCAGGTGCAGGCCTCGCTCGAGCCCATGGAGGGGGTGAAGAACATCATCGCCGTCGCCTCCGCCAAGGGCGGCGTGGGCAAGTCCACCACGGCGGCGAACCTGGCCCTGGCGCTGGCGGAGGAGGGCGCCAAGGTCGGGCTGCTCGATGCCGACATCTACGGCCCGAGCCAGCCGCGGATGATGGGGCTCGACGGCCGCCGCCCCGAGAGCCCGGACAACAAGTCGATCCTCCCGCTCATGGCCCACGGCGTCGCGGTCATGTCCATCGGCGTGCTGGTCAAGCAGGAGGACGCCATGGTCTGGCGCGGGCCGATGGTCACCCAGGCCCTCACCCAGCTGCTCAACGACACCCGCTGGGGCGATCTGGATTACCTGCTCATCGACCTGCCGCCGGGGACCGGCGACATCCAGCTCACCCTCGCCCAGCGCGTGCCGGTGGCCGGTGCGGTGATCGTGACCACGCCCCAGGAGATCGCCACCCTCGATGCGCGCCGCGGCATCCGCATGTTCCAGAAGGTGAAGGTGCCGGTGCTCGGCGTGGTGGAGAACATGGCGCTGCACGTGTGCTCGCACTGCGGCCACGAGGAGCACATCTTCGGCGCCGGCGGCGGCGAGCAGCTGGCATCCTCCGAGGGCGTTCCGCTGCTGGGCTCGCTGCCGCTGTCCATCGGCATCCGCGAGCAGACCGATGCCGGGCGGCCGACGGTGGCCGCCGACCCGAACGGCCGCGAGGCGGCGCTCTATCGCGAGGCCGCGCTGGCGACCGCGGCGCGCCTGTCGCGCCAGGCCGCCGCCGGGGCGAGCCGCTTCCCGGACATCCGGGTGGACGATGACTGAGCGCCGGGCGAGAATAGCCGGCTATTTTGGTGGCTGCTGACGGGAGCGTTGCGCCCATGTCGATCAAGTCCGACAAGTGGATCCGGCGCATGGCCGAGGAGTCCGGGATGATCGAGCCTTTCGAGCCCGGTCAGGTGCGCGTCGGTGCGGACGGCGGGCGCATGATCTCCTACGGCACGTCGAGCTATGGCTACGACGTGCGCTGCGCCAACGAGTTCAAGGTGTTCACCAATATCAACTCGGCGATGGTGGACCCGAAGGCTTTCGACGAGGCGAGCTTCGTCGACATGTGCGCGGAAGTGTGCATCATCCCGCCGAACTCCTTCGCCCTGGCGCGCACCATCGAGTACTTCCGCATCCCGCGCAACGTGCTCACGATCTGCCTGGGCAAGTCCACCTACGCGCGCTGCGGGATCATCGTCAACGTCACGCCCCTGGAGCCGGAGTGGGAGGGGCACGTGACCCTGGAGTTCTCCAACACCACCAACCTGCCCGCGAAGATCTACGCCAACGAGGGCGTGGCGCAGATGCTGTTCCTGGAGTCGGACGAGGTCTGCGAGTTCTCCTACAAGGACCGCGAGGGCAAGTACATGGGCCAGCGCGGGGTCACGCTGCCGCGGCCGTGACGCCGCCTCAGTCGGCGGGCAGGCCCTCGACACCGGTGAGCACGAGCTCGAAGGTGCCGTCGTCCGCTTCCCACTGCTCCACCTTCACTGCCAGGTAGGCCAGCGCCGGGGCGCACCACAGCCGCGTCTCGCGCTCGCCCTCGTCGTCCCGGCGGACGACCTTCACCGTCTCGAAACGCCCGGCCGGGGTGTCCACGGTTTCCGTGCCCTCGATGGAGACGGTGTAGGTCTTGAGCCGGCCGCCATCAGCGATGCGGTAGGTCAGCCGGCCGGTGTCCGCGCCCCTGGCGGCGAGGTCGTGCATGAGTTGCAGGGGGCTGACCACGCGGTCCAGGGCGTCGTCCGGCACCTCCATGCGCCACGGTGTGTCGCCGACGTCGTTGACCACTGTGCCCGTCGTCCAGTTAAAGCGCAGTTCGGCACGGCGCGCCCGGTCGTCGCCGCTGCGGTCGTAGACGTAGCGTAGCGGGCGGAAGCCGTCGTCGACGATCCGTCCCTCGCTGACCTCGCGCACCGTGACGTCGGTGAACCATCCGGCTATGCCGCTCGGACGCATGAACAGCCGGTAGCGGTAGTGGCCGGGCTGCGGGCGGGAGAAGCTCAGGCTCGCGCTCCCGAGGGTCAGGATGCCCTTGTTGAGTTCGTACTCCGCGTGGAACGGCGGTGGCGGTTCGTAGGAGGCGGCGGCTGAGGGTGCCAGCACGGCCAGCAGCAGCGCCGTCGCCAGTCCCCGCCACCGCAGGCAGGCGCGCAGGGCGTTCACAGCGCGGCCACGTCGGTCGCCGCGTCGATGGCCGGCGGCTTGGCGGCGGGCTCGCCGTCGACGTGGACGCCGTCGTCGTCGAGCCGCACCCGCCCCTCGGCGATCAAGCGTACCGCCAGCGGGTAGATGCGGTGCTCCTGCTCCTGGACCCGGGCCTTGAGTGTCTCCGGGGTGTCGTCCGCGTGTACGGGCACCCGCGCCTGGACGATGACCGGCCCGGCATCGAGCTCCGGGATCACGAAGTGCACGCTGCAGCCGTGGGCCGCCGCGCCATCGGCGATGGCCCGTTCGTGGGTGTGCAGCCCGCGGTAGGCCGGCAGCAGGGACGGGTGGATGTTGATCAGCCGGCCCTGGTAGTGGCGCACGAAGCCGGGGGTGAGGATACGCATGAAGCCGGCGAGCACCACCAGGCCCGGCTCGTGGCGGTCGACGACGCGGACCAGGTCGGCGTCGTAGTGCTCGCGGTCCGGGTAGTCCCGGTGCGGCAGCACCTCCGTGGGGATGCCGGCGGCCCGTGCCCGCTCGAGCCCGCCGGCGTCGGCGCGGTTGCTGATCACCGCGCGGATGCGGATGGGCAGCTCGCCGCGCTGCTGGCCGTCGATGAGGCACTGAAGATTGGTGCCGCTGCCCGAGATGAGGACGACGACGTCGAGTGGCCTGCTCATGTCCCCGCCTCCAGGCGGACCCGCGGGCCGTCGCTCTTGTCCGCGACGACGCCGCCGATACGCCACGCGCGTTCGCCGTGGGCCTGCAGGCAGGCGAGGGCGTCGTCCACAGACGCCTCCGGCACGGCGTAGACCATGCCGATGCCGCAGTTGAACGTGCGGTACATCTCGGCCTCGTCGATGCTGCCGTTGCCCTGGAGCCAATCGAATACCGCCGGCCAGTGCCAGCTGGCGGTGTCCACGCGGGCGGCGGTGCCCTGCGGCAGTACCCGGGGCAGATTCTCCGGCAGGCCGCCGCCGGTGACGTGACAGATGGCGTGCACCGGCACCGCGTCGATCAGCGCCAGGGTGGGGCGCACGTAGATGCGGGTGGGGGCGAGCAGCGCCTCGCCGAGGCTGAGCCCGTCGGCGAACGGCATGTCCAGGCGGGCGCCGGCATGCTCGATCACCCGGCGGACCAGCGAGTAGCCGTTGGAGTGCACGCCGCTGGAGGCCACGCCGATGAGGGCATCCCCCTCGCCGGCACGGTGGCCGTCGATGATGCCCTCGCGCTCGACAATGCCCACGCAGAAGCCGGCGAGGTCGTAGTGGCCGGCGGCATACATGCCCGGCATCTCCGCGGTCTCGCCGCCGATCAGGGCCGCACCCGCCTGGCGGCAGCCCTCGGCGATACCGCGCACCACCTGCTCGGCGACGTCCACGTCCAGGGCACCGGTGGCGTAGTAGTCGAGGAAATACAGCGGCTCGGCCCCGGCGACCACCACGTCGTTCACGCACATCGCGACGAGGTCGATCCCGATGCCGTCGTGGCGGCCGGTCTCGATGGCGAGCTTGAGCTTGGTGCCGACGCCGTCCGTGCCGGAGACCAGCACCGGCCGGCGGTAGCGCTCCACCGGCAGCTCGAACAGCCCGCCGAAGCCGCCGAGCCCGCCGAGCACCTCCGGGCGCTGCGTTGCCGCGACCGCCCCGCTGATGCGCCGCACCAGCTCCGCGCCGGCGTCGATGTCCACGCCGGCGTCGCGATAAGTAAGTCCCTGCCTGCCCTGGGGGTTGTCCGTCACGCTCGTCTCCCGTCGCCTGCCTGCGCTCGCGGGCGTTGCATCATAGCGCGACGCCGGCGGTGCAGGGCCGCCGGTCGTCGCTCCGCGGCGGCCATGATAACTTACCTCGCGACAGTATTTCCGCCGTGCCGGTCCGGACGGTGTGGCGGTGGATCACGGTGCATCACGGATGGAGTGGGCATGAGGCGGACATGGGCGTTGGCCCCGTTGCTGGGCATGATCCTCGTCGGGGCGGCGCTGGCCGCCGGCGTCGCGCGGGCCGCGACGATCGACGCCACGGTGACGGTGCCGCTGGCGGCGCAGGCCGGGGACGGGGGCCGCCAGGCGGCGCGGGAGCAGGCCCTGGGCCGGATAGTGCAGCGCCTCACCGGTGATGCGGCCCGGGCGCCGGCGGCGATCGCCGGCCGCGTGGACGATTACATCACCGCCAGCGCGCTGCGCAGCGAGGCGGGCGGGCAGGCGCTCACCCTCACCTTCGACGTGCCGGCGCTGCGGGAGTCGCTGCGACGGCAGGGGGTGCGTGTGTGGCTGCGCGAACGCCCCGCGGTGGTCATCTGGGCGGGCGTCCAGGACGGCGGTCGCAGCCTCGCCGGCGCGGACGACCCGCGGGCAACGGCCCTGCGCGATGCCGCGAGGGACTACGGGGTCCCGGTGCTGCTGCCGCTGCTCGATCTCACCGACCGCCAGGCGGTGACCTATCAGGACATCGCCGGCGGCTTCAGCGGCCGCGTGGGCGAGGCGACCCGGCGTTACGGCACCTCCCTCGCCCTGGCGGTGGCGCTGCAGGCGCGAAGCGGCGGCTGGAACGGCGCATGGATGCTGGTCCGTGACGGTTCCACCCTTGCCAGCGGGCGTACCAGCGGAGACGATGTCGCGGCGGTGGCCGACGCCGTCTGGGCCCGCGCGGTGGCACAGCTGCGCCCCGATTACACCGTCGCCAGCGGCGAGTCCTCGGCGATTCGCGTGAACGTCACCGGCGTGAACGGCCTTGCCGCTCTGGCCGCGGCCGAGCGGGCCCTCGGCGACAGTGCGGGGGTGGTGGCCGTGCAGCTCAGCGGCATCGAGGGCGACCGCGCGGTCTTCCGCGTGGAGGCCGAGGTCGGCGAGGACCGCCTGCGCGCGGCGCTGGATCGCAGCAGCCTGTGGGCACCGGCATCGCCGGACGGCGGTGGTGCCGAGGCGGGTCTGACCTATCGCTGGAACGCTCGCGGGAGCGGCGGATGACGGGGACGGGCGAGGGCCGCGGCTGGCGGCAGCTTGCACTGGATTTCCGCTGGGACGAGTCCAACGAGCTCGGCGCGTTCGTCCCGGGCCCGAACGCCGAGGCGGTTGCGGCCGTGCGCCGTGCCGCGCTGCGCTCGGGCCAGCCGGTCTACCTGTACGGCCAGCCGGGCACCGGCAAGTCCCACCTGCTCCAGTCGGCCTGTACCCTGGCCACCTCGGCCGGGCGCACGGCGGTCTACCTGCCGCTGGAGGACATGCTGGAGTGGAGTGCCGGGCTGCTCGACGGCCTGGAGAATGTCGGCCTCGTGGCCCTGGACGATCTGCACCTGCTCCACGACCGCCCGGCCTGGCAGGAGGCGCTGTTCTACCTGTTCAATCGCCTGCGTGATGCCGGCGGCCAGCTCATCGTCGCCGCCGACCACCGCCCGGACCGCATCGGCCTGGCCCTGCCCGACCTCATCTCCCGGCTCCAGTGGGGGCTGGTGTTCTGTCTGCGCGAGCTCTCCGACGACGATCGCCTGATCGCCCTCCAGCGCCGGGCCAGCAGCCGCGGCATCGAGCTCCCGGAGGAGACCGCGCGCTACCTGCTGGCCCACTACCCGCGGCGCACCCGTTACCTCTTCGGGTTGCTCGAAGAGCTGGACGTGGCCTCGCTGCAGGCCCACCGCCGCCTCACCATCCCCTTCCTCAAGCGCGTGCTCGGCCCGGCAGACAGCCAGGAGTCGAGTAGTCGGTAGGCATTATCCCCGGCCCGTGAACGGACCATGGTTCGTGTACACCGTCACGCTAGTGGAACATGGAATGTCTCCGGACCTCGGCAACAGGGCGGTACTGCGGTAGGCTTCTGACTCCAGGACCGGGCGTCCCCCGGTCACTAACCCGCCAGGAAGGCGGGGAGCGCTAACGCGCCAATGGACGTTTTCGGCCGCTGACCAGGGAAGGAGGCACATGGCTGACAACCTCTGCACTGAGACCCCACGCGATTATCACGGCCTGACGCCGGTGCGGCACCGGCGGCGGGCACACCCTCATGGAGATGACTTCCGGGTCACGGGAATGGCCGGTCCCGATGGTGATCCGGTATTCGTCTATTTCCCGATCCGATATGTCGTCCCCAGCGCTGCGTCGGTCATGGACCGGCCGTTGTATGACGGGAAGCATTCGTTTGTCACGGCTGCCAGTCGTGACGACAGCGTTTTCTGCACTCTTCCCGCCTGCTCGTCCCACCCTGAGTACCGTGGCTGTCCGGTGTATCCCGGAAATCCCTGGTGTCTTCCTCTCACAACGGTTTCATCTCCCGCCCGTGTCCCGGAGGCCCGTCATGCAACTCATCGATGACTACCCCGAAGGCTGGCTCGACGACACCCGGCAGCTGATCGGGGGCCTCCGGCAGTCGGCGCCCGAAGGGCACGTCCACCTCCTCGTCGACGCCGCCTTCCGCCACGAGCACGTGCTGCCCTGGCTGCGCCGGCACCTGCCCCCCAAGCGCTGGCACGCCGTGTACGCGGACATGCCCGGCCCGGACGGGGCGGCGCTGGCGATCTCCCCCATGGTGATCGAACCGCTCGCCCCCGAACACTGGGAGGCACTGTTCGAGCTGGCCCGCGGGCTGCCGATGCTCACCCTCATCGCCACCCCGGAGTCCGTCACCGGGACCGCACAGCGTCTGGCGCGCTTCAGCATCGTCACCGTCCAGGACACCGCTTACGGGCTGCGGCTGGCGGACACCCGTCTCCTGCCCGCCCTCCTCGCCCTGTTCTCCGGCGAGCAGCACGGCGCCTTCATGGGGCCGGGGACCTGGCACTGCCTCGGTCGCGATGCCCGGTGGCAGCCGCTGCCGCCGGCGCACGAGCCCGCCGCCCCGGCAGAGCGGGTGACGTTCGACGACCAACAGACGGAGGCCCTGCTACGGATCAACGAGGTCGACGCCCTGATCGAGATCCTGCGTGACAGTGCGCCGGCGCTATTCGGCGTCTTCGACTCTCCCTCCCAACGCCACGAGTGGCTGAGTACCGTCCTCGCCCAGGCCCCCGAATCGGTTCGGGACCACGCACGGCGGCTGGACTACTGCCGCCGGATGGCCGGGCGGCAAGGCCTGCTGCCGGCCGCAACCGCCGACGAAACGAAACCGGACACGGACCCGTCAGCATGACGGCACGCCGCTCGCCCCCTCTCATCGTCTGGCCCCTGCTCATGGCCGCCCTGCTCACCGCCTGCGGCGGCGGGGACACCATCGGCGTGTCCGTCTCGGCGGTGAACTACACCGAGCGGGGCATCCGCTACTTCTCCGTGCACCGCCCGGGCGATGCCAAACGCAGCGCCGTGGGCATGAGCATCCGCCCTTACGGCGCCGGCGGCGTGACCTGCTGCGTGCCGCTGCCCAGGCAGTGGCACGAGGGGCTGGAGGTCGTCGTGACCGTGCGTCCCTCACTGGTCGGGGATTCCTACGAGGAGCGCCAGCAGAACTACGTCGAGCGCCGGGACAACGGCACGCTGGACCTCGAGCGTACGGTGGCGGTGCCGCGCTACGGCGACCCCGACAGGGCCACGCTCTGGCTCCAGGCCCTGCCCGGCGGACGCTACGCCGTGGTGGTCAGCGAGGTCGACCCGCCCCACGAGGACTGGCCCGGCGAGATCCGGGGCTGGCCTCAGCCTTCGGATGCCTACCGGCGGAAGCTGATTGACCAGCGACTCGAGGAAATACGAGGCACGCTGGAACGCACCCGAAAGAACCTGGCTTTAGCGAAATCCGGGAATCAGGAAACCTTCGACCGGTACTGGAAAATCGACATGCGGTTAGTCCCTGAAGACCTGGAGGGATACACCGGCCCGGAGGACGTGAAATACAAGAAGTATCTGGTAGATACCCTGGAGAGAGGGATTTCGCACAGTAAAAGGCGAATCAGAAAGTTGCAGGAGGCACGCCCATGAGCGCGAGACTTGCGGAACCCGCCAAGAAAACGTACCAGGAACCGGCGGACAAGGAGACCTTTTTCGGTGATGAGGCCGGCGTGGTTGACCGTGCCGCCATACAGAGGGAACACAGAACAGACCCAAAAAACCCCTGCGACACGAACCTGTTCATCGGCGTGTTCTTCGACGGCACGGGCAACAACTACGCCGGGAGCTTCAACCGCCAGGACCACAGCGAGTCCAACGTCGCCCGCCTCTACAGCGCCTTCCCCGGGCTGAGCGTCCCCGGCGTGCTCCCGCCCCAGACCGACTGGGTCGACCCCGAGGGGCGTTACGACAACTACTTCCGCATCTACGTCCCCGGCGTCGGCACCCCCTTCCCCCAGGTCGGTGACTCCGGCGGGGGATGGATCGACGGCTCGCTCGGCGGCGCCGCCGGTCTCCACGGCCAGGTCCGCCTGCTCTGGGCCCTGGCGCAGGTGATCAACGCCGTGCACCGCTTCTTCACCCGGCGCATGCTCCT
>NZ_WNXE01000005.1:0-4468 GCF_010993615.1 Arhodomonas sp. KWT
TTCTGCATGGTGAACCTCCGATTCAGAACATTGTTGAAAACACCACTGATTCTGCTGTCGCCATGCTGCACCGCGACATAGCTAATTCTAGGGCTGTAAAGGGATTAATTCAATGGATACAGGATTGTCGCCAGTGACCGTTCGTCGGCCGAAAAACGATGGAAATCGTTTCCATCACCGGACATGGGCGACCTCCTGGCCAAGCATCTCCGCGGTGACCAGGACCACCCCGCCGGAGGAGACGTAGAAGCGCTCGCAATCCGCCTGCTCGTCCTCGCCGATCACCGTCCCGGGCGGGATACGGCAGCCCTCGTCGATCACGCAGCGGCGGATCCGCGAACCCGCTCCCACCTCGACGTCGGGCAGAATGACGGCGTCCTCCACCCGGGCCCGCGGACGCACGCGGACCTGGCTGAACAGCAGCGAATGGCGCACCTCGCCCTCGATGAGGTCACCGCCGGAGACCATCGCGTCCACGGCGATGCCGCCGTGACCCTCGCCGTCGTGGATGAACTTCGCCGGCGGCAGCTGCGCCTGGTAGGTCCAGATCGGCCAGTCCTCGTCGTAGAGGTCGAGTTCCGGGGTCCGGCCGATGAGCTCCAGGTTCGCCTCGAAGAAGGCGTCCACGGTGCCCACGTCCCGCCAGTAGGGCTGGGCACCGGACTCAGGGTCGGCGAATGGATAGGCCATCACCCGGTCCTGCTCGATCGCGGCGGGGATTATATCGCGGCCGAAGTCCCGGGAAGAGTTGATGTCCTCGGCGTCCGCGCGCAGGCGCTCGAAGAGATACTCCCGATTGAAGATGTAGATGCCCATGGACACCAGCGCCCGGTCGGGATCGTCCGGCGTAGGCTCCGGGTCCACGGGCTTCTCGGCGAAACGCAACACGTGCCCGTCGGTATCCGCAGTCATCACCCCGAACGAGCGCGCGCGCTCACGCGGCATGCGCACGCAGCCCACGGTCATGTCCGCCCCGCTCGCGGCGTGCTGGGCGATCATCGGCCCGTAGTCCATCTTGTAGACGTGATCGCCGGCGAGCACGAGGACGTAGCCCGGGTTGTGGGCCTGGATGATGTCGATGTTCTGATGGATGGCATCGGCGGTCCCCGCGAACCACAGGGGCTTATCCAGGCGCTGCTGGGCCGGGACGACCTCGATGAACTCCCCGAACTCACCGCGCAGGAACCCCCAGCCGCGCTGGACGTGCTGGATCAGCGAGTGCGCCTTGTACTGGGTGATCACCTCGATGCGGCGGATGCCCGAGTTGATACAGTTCGACAGCGGGAAGTCGATGAGACGGAACTTGCCGCCGAACGGCACCGCCGGCTTGGTCCGCCAGTCGGTGAGGTTCGCGAGCCGGCCGCCGCGGCCGCCCGCCAGTATGATCGCGAGGGTGTCGCGCGTAAGACGGCTGACGAAGCGGGGGTTGCGCTCCAGAAACATCGCCACTCCTAGTAGCGGCCTGACTCCGACAGGCCACCTGCCCGGGAAAGCGGGCCGTTATGCGGTCCGCCGGCATCGATCCGGGCCCTGAGCGGCGAGCGTTATGCCGCTGAACCCGACGGGCCTCAAGGATACCCGTGGCGCGGGCGACCTCCAAGCGGCCGCCGGCCGCGCTCGCGCCGCCAGCGGTGCAGATCCCGCCAGTCATCCACGTCCCAGGCCGGTGCCAGCTCGGTAAGGGGGACGCCGGCAGCAGCAAGACGGCGGCGCGTACGGGGCATCAACCGGGGATCGCCCCAGGGCATGCGCACGAACGCCTCGGGCACGGGCCGGGAGGCCCCCACCAGCGCATAGCCGCCGTCCTCGGCCGGGGCGAGCACCACACCTGCCCCCGCCTCCAGCGCCGCGAAGGCCCCGGTCACATGGGCACGGGTCACGCCAGCGCAGTCCGCACCGACGATCACCGGCAGACCGCCGCCAGCCAGCACGCGCCGCAGCGCGCGCTCCATCCGCGCCCCGAGGTCGCCCGGCCCCTGGGTCCGGAAATCACCGCCGTGACGCTCAGCCAGGCGCCGCAGCGCCGGGTGCGGCGCCCCGGCCCCAACCACGGTAAGCCGGGCGCCGCCGGCGCCGGCGAGGCGGACAACCGTATCGCGGAGCAGGCCCCGGTATGCGGCCAGCGCGGCACGGTCGCCGATACGCCGCGCCAGCCGGGTCTTCACCCGCCCGCGCAGCGGGGGCTTCGCGAAGATCAGCAGATGACGGCTCACGGGGCATCGCCACTACGGTAGTAGCGCCGGTGGAGACGCTGCGGATCGGCGCCGAGCCGGTAGGCCAGGCGCAGGCGCCACATCAGTGCGATCGTGCGCCACGCGCCGTTACGCTCCCAACGCCGGCTGGAGGTCACCAGCGGCCCGGGCGCGCACCAGGGGGGCGCGACACGGCGCAGCCGGGCCGACAGCGCGATATCCTCCATCAGCGGCTGCTCCGGGAATCCGCCCACGCGCCGGAACACGCCGGCGTCAACGAACAGTCCCTGGTCTCCGGTGGCAATACCGGTCCAGCGTGAACGGGTGTTCATGGCCGCGGCGATGACCCGGTAGAGCCAGCGGTCACCGCTCAGACGCACGTCGAACCGCCCCCACGCGGCACCACCGTCGACGGCGTCGAGAAGCGCGTCCCGGCATCCGGGGGTGAGCCGCGAGTCCGCGTGCAGGAACCACAGCATCCCGCCGCAGGCCCGGGCGGCGCCCGCGTTCATCTGCCGGGCACGCCCGGGCGGCGTGCCCACGACCCGGTCCACCCGCCGCGCCGCGGATGCGGGCGTACCGTCACGGCTGCCGCCGTCCGCGACGATGACCTCGTCCCCGGCCTCGCGAAACGGCACCAGGGACGCCAGCAGCCCGGGCAGGACGGCCGCCTCGTCGAGGACGGGGATAATGATCGACAGCCGCGGCGTCACGTCTTGCTCCATGGGCGCGGGATGGCCCGCCGACAGGGGGATTCTGACACGAACACCGGCCTCCGCTCACCGCACGGCGGCCGGCGGCTGTCCGGCGTGCCTCACCGACGATGGTGATCCTGGCCGGCGGCGGAGCTAGACTGGGGATACCACGTAACGGCCTGTAAAGGCAGGGAGGCAACGCGATGAAGGCACTGGTCTACGAAGGACCCGGCAAGCGCACATGGCAGGACCGTCCGGATCCGTCCGTCGAGAAACCCACGGATGCGGTCGTGCGAATCACCCACACGACCATCTGCGGCACCGATCTGCACATCCTCAAGGGCGACGTCCCCACCTGCGAACCGGGCCGTATCCTCGGCCACGAGGGTGTCGGCGTGGTCGAGTCCGTGGGTGACGGCGTCGCCGGCGTAAAACCCGGGGACCCGGTGCTGATCTCATGTATCACCGCCTGCGGGCGCTGCGATTACTGCAAGCGCGGCGTCTACGCCCACTGCCGCGACGGCGGCTGGATCCTCGGCCACCGCATCGACGGCACCCAGGCCGAGCGCGTGCGCATCCCCCACGCGGACAACAGCCTCTACCGCCTGCCCGAAGGACTGGACCCGGCGGCCGCGGTGATGCTCAGCGACATCCTGCCCACGGGCCACGAGATCGGCGCGCTCAACGGCGAAGTCGGGCTCGGCGATACCGTCGCGATCGTGGGCTCCGGGCCCATCGGCCTCGCCGCCCTGCTCACCGCGCGCTTCTACTCCCCCGCGCGCATCATCATGATCGACCCGGACGAGAACCGGCTGGCGATGGCGCGGCAGCTCGGCGCCACCGACACGGTCACCGGCGACGCGGTGGACACGGTCATGGACATGACCGGCGGTGAAGGCGTGGACGTGGCCATGGAGGCCGTGGGGATCCCGGACACGTTCGATATCTGCCAGCGCATCGTCCGCCCCGGCGGTCACATCGCCAACATCGGGGTCCACGGCAAGGGCGTGACCTTCCACCTCGAGGACCTGTGGATCAAGAACATCACGGTCCGTACCGGCCTGGTGAACACCAACACCATCCCCGTGCTCATGCGCATCCTCGAGGCCGGCGGTGTCGATGCGGCCGGGCTGGTGACCCATCGCTTCCGGCTCGACGAGGTGGAGCGGGCCTACGACGTGTTCTCCCGCGCCAGCGACGAGAAGGCGATCAAGGTGCTGCTGACCGGCGAGTGAACCCGCCGTACCGCCGCCTCGCGCGGGGCGGCGGTATTGCATAGACAGAGCACGATGATATACTCCCTCGCGTTCTTACAGGGGCCGTAGCTCAGTTGGGAGAGCGCTAGAATCGCACTCTAGAGGTCAGGGGTTCGACTCCCCTCGGCTCCACCAGATAACGGAAAAAGGCCGGTCAGTGACCGGCCTTTTTTATGGGCGGGATTTGGGCGCCGGGAGGCGCACCGGTATACTGCCCGCTCACGCCCCGGTAGCTCAGTCGGATAGAGCAACCGCCTCCTAAGCGGTAGGTCGCAGGTTCGAATCCTGCCCGGGGCGCCAGCACACCGACCCCTCCCCTTTTTAC
>NZ_WNXE01000005.1:4566-8232 GCF_010993615.1 Arhodomonas sp. KWT
CCCACCGAGATACGGACGCGGCCATACCCGGCACGGGCGCGCCCCGGCGGGCATGCCGCCGGCCGGGACCGGGTACGGACCCGCCGGTGCTATGACCCGCGGGGGGAATCACGCCGCCTCGGTGCGCAGACGCACCGGCATGCGCTCGAGCTGGCCGTGGGAGACCATGTGGGCGTGGATCCAGCCCAGCGAGCCGTCGCGGTGGAGTTCCGCCACAGTGGCGTCGTCCAGCTGGTCCAGGGCCGCCTCGTCGACGACGCGGAAATCCCGGATCGCGCGGCTGTTGCCGTCGGCGTCGGTGATCTGGAGGTCCCGGCGTACGAGCAGCCCCAGCTCGTTGAGCCGCCGCGCGAAGGTCCGGGTGCGCTCGCTGTCGGCGAGGTACTGCTGCAGGAAGCCGACAGTGCGCTGCAGGAACTCGCTCTGGCTGCCGTCGTCCTCGAACAGCGCGGTGCCCTCCTCGCGGTTGAAACCCCCGTAGGCCTGGTCGATGCACACGGTCATGTCGGCATCCTCACCGTCCTCGCCCCGGGCCAGGACGAACGGGTAGCGCCGCACGAACGCGGGCACGTAGGTGCCACTCTGCCAGTGCCCCTCGCTGTCCACGAACAGGTTGCGACCACTCTCCAGGCCGAGCAGGGCTACCGGTGAGGGGTCCTCATCGCTCCCCGCGAACAGGATCGGATAGTCCGCGGCCACCTGGTAGAACTCCACCCCGGCAACCGGCACGAAGTGGGTATCGCGGGCGAAGCTGCAGTCGCCGGCGGCGTCGCGCAGGCGCAGGTCCGCGTGCCGCTCGCTGTTGAGGGGGACGATGTCGCTATAGAAGAGCAGCGATGCCATTGGGGGTCTCCTGTGCTGTGCTGATCGGGGTGACGGGCGGTCACTCAAGAACCGAAGCTGTAGCTGAGCTGCGCGTGGATGCGGTAGCTGTCCTGGTCCTGGGTCACGTCGCGCAGCGGCACGCCCACCGTGAGCGAGGCGTTCCAGTTGGTGCCGGTGCCCGCGCTGACGCCCGCACCGGTGCTGCGCAGCTGCTCGAAGTCCTGGCTGCGGCCCTCGACGAAACCGTAGTCGACGAAGTAGAACAGGTCCGTGGTGGGGTGGACCCGCCAGTGGGCCTCCGCCGACACGGCGCCGCCCCGGGCCGCGGAGAGCACGCCGCGGTCGTAGCCGCGCACGCTGGACTGCCCGCCGGCCTGGTAGTAGGACGGCGAGGCGAACTGATCCTTGATCGCATACTGCCAGCTGCCCTTGACCAGACCACTGATACGCGGCGTGAAGGGATGGGCGTAGGTGGCCTCGCCGGGGAAAGTGGCGTAGGTCTGCGTCTCCTCGCCAAAGACGTCCGAGCGGTTGACCACCAGCTCCTGGCTGACGCGCCAGCGCGCACCGCTGGCGCCCACGCCGCGGAGGACCACGCCAGTGCCCAGACGGTAAAGCTTGGTGTCCGAGAGGGTGCCGCCGGAGATCTCGCTACCGGAGTCGAGCCACGACGCCCGGGCATTCCAGTCGAGCACGGTCTGCCCCCAGTTCATCCAGGGGCCGATGTAGCTGGCGCTGACCTGCTTGGAATCGCCGGTGATATCGAGCTGCTCGAAGCCACCGCCGACGATCTTGGTCCGGGTGTAGGTCGCCGAGACATTGAGCCGGCCACCGGAGTCGGTCACCGGCATTTCGTAGCCGAGATACCCGCTTGCCAGGCCCTCGGCACCGATGCCGTAGACCACCAGCCGGTCGCTCACGCCGCGCGGGCCGTTGACGACGAGAAAGGTCCCGGCCTGGTACTGACCGGTAGAGTCCGAGCCGTTGGTATTGGCGAACACCTGTGCCCGCCAGCGCTGGGGCTCACGAACGTCGACGCGGACGTTGCTCTCGCCGAAGCCCTCCCCCGCCTCGAGGCCGGCGGAATAGCGCAGCCCGGAGAGACGGTTGAGCGTCTGCAGCCGCTGGCGCAGCGCCGGGACGTCGACAAACTCCCCCGGGGCCACCGGGATGACCGAGCGTATGTAGTCCTCGTGCGTATAGGTGTTGCCCTCGATACGCAGACTGCCGAGCCTGCCCTCGACGATGGTCACGCGCAGGATGCCGTCGTCCAGCCGCTGGGGCGGGATCATGGCCCGCGCGGTGAGCTGGCCGCGCTCATCGTAGATGCGGTTGATCCGGGCCACCATCTCGTTGAGGTCGTCGAACCCGACCTCGCGGCCGACGTAATCGCTGGCGATGGCGCGCAGGCGCTCCTCCGGGATCACCGTCGACTCCGTGAAGCGCACGCCCTTGAGCGTGAACCGCTCGCCGGTCTCCGGCAGTTTTCCGGAACGCATCTCGGGCACATCCAGCACCGGACCCTCATCCCCGGGCTGTTGGGCGGCCTCGAGGTCGCGGCGCTCACGATCGAGCTGCTCCTGGATCGCACCGGGCTCCGGGGCATCCGCCGCCTGCTGGGCGCCGGCGACGGCCGGCACCGCGAGCAGGACCGCCGCCGCGACCTGGCTCAGGCCGGCAGCGAGTCCGCAGACCCGCGCTTCAAATCGCATCACTATTGCGGTCTCCATCGTTCTGCAACATCCCGGCGCGACCGCCGGAGGTCGATACCGCGCCGCCCGTACCCACGCTCACCGGCTCCACGGGCAGCCCCGGGGTGACCGGCGGCTGCACCGAAAGCACCCGGGAGGCCTCGCGAACGATGCTCTTCTGCGCGGTGCGCCGTGCCGCCCCGGTGCCGCCGGTGCGCGTGCCGCCACGGTTGTGGTCGGCGTTGTAGTTCGGCACCTCGACGGCATAGCCGTTGGCGAAGCGGGTGACGTAGGCGTCGGTGAAGGCGTCGGTCCCGTCGATCTCGAACTCGAAACGGTAGTCGAGCTCGTGGAGCTGGATGTCGATGGCCGGATCGGACGTGGGATCGACGTTGTCCGCCAGCACCGCCGCCTCGGCGGTGTTCAGCCGAAGCCACTGCGGGATCCAGGCATCCATCATGTGGACCCGGTCGGTGGTCGTGTCGATGCGTACCTGACGGCCGTAAACACGGTCGAACACCGCGCCCCGGCCGGCCGCGGCATCGAGGGTCAGCCGTGCCACATCGGCGACGCCGCCGAGGGCGCCGGTGATCCGGCCGTCCAGGACGCCGGTACCGGTCTGGGTGGCACCGACGTCGACATCCCGGGCCATCAGCCACAGCCGGTCAGCCACACGGGCATCGTCGACCCGCAGCTCGTCGGAGGCGGTCAGCTCCCCGGTGCGGCCGTCGAGGCGGGTCAGGCGCAGGTCCGCCGGCCGGGTCACGGCACCGTCGCGCACACCGGCGGCGAGCCGCACCTCATCGTCGGCCGAGACGCGCTCGCCGGTGAGATCGCCGCCGCTGGTGCCGGTGACGGCACCGCCGCTGTCCACGGTGACAAACCGGACCGGTCCGAGCACCGCGTCCAGGTCCACGTCGCCGCCGGCATCCGCGGTGTTGAAGGTGATCTCGCCCGCCGCCTTCAGGTCCTGGGCGCCGCCGCTGCGCAGGAAGCCACCGACGGTGATGTCGCCACCGGAGACCGCGTCGATGCCGTCGCCCGCGTCGATGCCGGTATCGACGCGAATATCCCCATCGGCGGCCAGGTCCACCCCGGCACCCGCGGTCATCAGGCCGCTGGTGGCGCGGGCCCCGGCCCCGTTCACCCG
>NZ_WNXE01000005.1:8330-10221 GCF_010993615.1 Arhodomonas sp. KWT
TAACGAGAATGTCGCCGGCGGCATCCAGCCAGATGTGGCCGTCGGTCGCCTCCAGTCCGCCGAGGAGGATATCCCCGTTCTCGCCGGCCCGGCCCAGGGTGGTGATCTCGATGTGTCGCCCGGCCTTGATCTCGCCGTCCGCCGAGTCGAAGTTGCCACCGATGCCGGCGATGATGTCGCGCCCCGCCTCCAGGGTGTAGCCGCGGCCGTAGTCGAGGCGGTTGAGCTCCAGGCGGCCGTTGATGGCCATCAGGATGATGTCGCGGCTGGCCTTGATGTGATTCCCCACGATGTCACCGTGGGCCGATTCAATATCGGCATCACC
Organism: Arhodomonas sp. KWT; assembly: GCF_010993615.1. Lineage (NCBI taxonomy): Bacteria > Pseudomonadati > Pseudomonadota > Gammaproteobacteria > Chromatiales > Ectothiorhodospiraceae > Arhodomonas > Arhodomonas sp. KWT. The sequence goes on from NZ_WNXE01000005.1 coordinate 8,656, forward strand.
GCCTTCCGTTTCGGACCAGTTCTCACCGTCGATGCCAGCGATGACCTCGCGGATGGTGATGTCGTCACCCGCGTACAGCTCCACCCGGCCGTCGGCACGGAGCCGCCGGGCGGTTCCGGAGCCCTCGATGCGGCCATGGCGCTGGGCACCGGTGGTGTGGATCCGGATCGCCTGATCCGGCGCGAACGCGTCCGCGGCCTCCACTGCCGCGAACCCGGCGTCCACGTGGATGCTGCCCCCGCGGGAGAGGAGGTCCAGCGCCCGGAAGTCCGCACCGCCGGCGGCGTCGTTCTCGTAGCCGCTGTGGTCGATGCCGGCCTCGAAGGCCATGTCGCCCTCGGCGGCGAGACGACCGTGATCCTGGGCCCCGTCGGTGACCACGCTGACGGACCAGCCGTCCCCGGCGTGGACGCCGCCGGCCTCGCCGTCGGCGATGGCGGAGGAGCCGGCGGTGACATCGATCAGCCCCGCCGGCGTCCGCAGCGTGGCGACGTCGAAGGCGCCGCCGACATCGTCGGCGATCACGTCCCCGGTGTTGCTCGTCACGGCACCGACGTCATAGTCCCCGGTGCCGGTGAACGTGAGCGTGTCCTCGAACGTGGCGGTCCGGCCGGTGGCGGTACCGGCCACGTCCATGGCCAGCGTGGCGTCGCCGGTGAGACTGTCGTAATCCACGTCGCCGGCGGCGGTCAGGCTCATCCGGGCGCCGGCGTCCAGGGTGCCGAGGTCCTGGTGCCCGTCGGCGCCGCTGCGCACCGTCGTGGTGGCGGTGAGGGTGTCCGTCACGGCGGCCGAGTCGATGGCCAGCGCCCCGGCATCGATGACCGCCGTGGTCCCGGCGATGAGCGTGCCGATGTCGGCGAGCCCGTCCACGGCGAGATCCATGGGCGCGTCCCGGGTCTCCAGCCGCGGCCCGGAGAAGGTCCCCGCCTCCACCAGCAGCCGGTCGGCGATGAGGTCCGCGCCGGTGACGGCCGGGGCCACGATCCGTGCGGTCGCGGTGCCGCTGCCGGAGGCCGTGCTGCGGTCGACGAACCCGATGGCGTGGTCACTGTGCAGCCGCAGATCACCACCGAGGGCGTCGGCGTGCAGCGTGTCCACGTCGACCTCCAGCGGCCGGGCAGACGTACCGATATGGCCGCCGGCACGCAGACGGGCGAGCCCTGCGTCGTTGCTGATCAGCGAGCCGTCGTCGGTCATCGTCAGCGAGCCGCCGGCGTCCAGCAGCAGGTCCGTGTCCGCCGCGCCGCCGCGGGCGCGGACACGGTCGGCAACGATATCGCCGGCCACGTCCACGGAGAGGCGGTCACCGGTCAGGCCGGCGTCGCCCTGCATCGCGAGGTGATCGCCGGTGATGTCGATCGCACCGGCCGCGGTGACACCGGCACCGCTGTTCACGGTCATGCCGAGGTCACCGACGGCCGCGGCAAAGGCGCCGGTATCCACGGCACCGTCCACCGTCAGGCTGCGGACATCGGCGACGTCGAGCGTGCCGGTCACGCTGGAGGCGGCGAGGGTCATGTCCGCCACGGCGCCGGCGTAAGGCAGTGCCGCCAGCCAGGCGTC
>NZ_WNXE01000005.1:10320-71793 GCF_010993615.1 Arhodomonas sp. KWT
CGTGCCGGTCACGCTGGAGGCGGCGAGGGTCATGTCCGCCACGGCGCCGGCGTAAGGCAGTGCCGCCAGCCAGGCGTCACCACCGACATCGAGGGCGATATCACCGCCGGTGATGTCCAGGGCCTCGCCGGCATCGCCCACGTCGCCACTGACGTTCAGCGACACCGGGCCGCCGGCCTGGATATCGATCCCCTGGTCGGCGCCGGCGAGGAAATCGCCGCCGTCGACCCACAGGCCCACGCCCGCGTCGGAGACGATGCGCTGGAGCGTGAGGGTGCCGTCCTGGCGGATGTAGACGCCGTTGGAACCGCGGGCGGTGAGGCGGTCGGCGACATTGACCTGCACCGGGTCGGCCGCCGTGCCCAGGGTGCCGCTGCCGGACTCCAGGATGACGCGGTTGCCGTCCACCACCACCTGCCCGGGGGCCGCCGTAAGCACGTCGCCGGCGGTCTTGATCCGCACGGCACCGCCGCTGACGTCCTCGACGTTGATATCCTGCTGGCCGCCGAGGAACACATCGGAACCGGAAACCGCGGTGACGGCGGCGCCGGCGTCCACGTCCACGTCCTCACGCTGGCGGATGCGGATGGTGTCGTCGGTGATGTCGAGGTCGTCCGGCTCCGCCGCGGCCAGGGCGATACGCTGCTCATCGGTGAGGCTCACCGAGCCGCCGCTGAGGTCGATGACGATCTCGTCGGCGGTCTCGGCGCCGATGCGATCGGCGACGAGGTCCAGCCGGCCGCCGGCGACGAAGTTCTCTTCCTCGATACGGGTGGTGGTATCCGTCGTGCCCTTGGCGAGCCCGGCACCGATCCGGCTTTCAAGCTGCTCGGTGGTCCAGACCGAGCCCTGCGAGAGCGAGTCGCGGTCCGCGCTGGTGAGCGTATAGCTGAAGTCGGGATCGTAATCGGCGGCAGCGGGATCGTTGAGCACCTCATTGTGCATGGCGAGTATCGCGGACTCGCGCTGCTGCTCCAGGTCGTCGATGGCCGACTGGGCGACGCCATCGTCGAGCAGGCGCTGGCGCTCGCTGCCCGGGAGCTGATAGTCGAAGGTATCCGGATCGAAGCTGTCGGCGACATAGTCGCCGTTGCCGTCCTGGTGGACGTTGCGCGCCTCCCAGTAGAGCCGGTAGACCCGCTCCTGGCGGGCCGCGTAGGCGTCCTCCTGGATGGCGACGGCGTCCGCCGCACCGTCCTCGGCGCGCAGGTCCATGCCCTCCCACACGTCGAGCAGCTCGCTGCGGGCCCGCTCGTCCCGGCGCTGGGTCGTGTTGGCGTCGACGATGTCGCCGTCGACCACCCGGGCACTCACATCCCCGCCGCGGCCGACGATCCGGTCGACACGCAGGTCACCGGCGGTCTCGGTGACGTGGGCGTCGCCGGAGGCGGTGACCGTTACCGTGCCTTCCCCGCCGACGCTGGAGTCGAGCCGCACCGGGACCGCCGACGTGCCCACGCTGCCCGCCCCGGAGCCCAGCGAGATACTGCGACCACTGACCACCGCGCCGGAACCGGCGGTGCCGGCGACGACCACGTCGCCGCCGGCATTGAGGTTGACGTTGCCGTTGCCGGAGGCCACCCGCTCCAGCGGCGTACGCCCCGTGGCATTGACGTTCACGTCGCCGTGATCCGTCACCGCGCGGAGGGCATCGCCGGCATTGACCGTAAAGTTGTCGATGCCGCTGACCGCGTCGATGTCGATACGATTGGCGGCGATACGGGCGCCGTCGCTCACACCGGTCACGGAGCCGGTGTCCACTGCGACACTGCCGTTGGGCGCGACAACCCCACCACCGAGTGTCAGCCGTGAACCACCATTGTCGACATTGATTACCGGGCTGTCCTGGCCGGTAAACTCGATATCGACCGGGTTATCGGCAGCGACGGAATGCCGGTAGATCGTTCGCAGACCGCGGGTTTCCACGAGCTTGTAGTGATAGCGGGTTTCCCAGCATACGCCGGGGGAACTCGTCACGCATTCGGACCAGCTGCGCTCATAGTCTTTGACCCAGTCGTCCCGGGTGATATCGACCTGGCCCTGCCCCACCCGTTCCGTCGTAATGAACTCGCCGTCGGGCAACGGCGCGGAGCTGAGGGTCTTGGTATCGATTTTCTCCCAGTCCGCCTCGCCACTGGGAATGAACCCGATCGCCGTGTCGCTGTAGCGCCGCGTCGTGCGCCTCTCACGCGAGTCCGTGCCGGTGAGCCAGGCGTACTTGAGGTGAGCGTCCGGCGTGTACTGCGCCGAACGGCTGTCCTGGTTCGTGTGATCCAGGGCCATCGAGCCGTCGCTCTGCTCCTTGTAAACCCGGACGTCGTTACCGAGGCGCTTGTAGAGGGTGGTGGTCGCACTGCCGTTCCCGCTGGCGGAGTCCGTGTCGTTGATCCGCAGGGTGCCCTCGATATCGTTACCGGCATTCAGGGCGTTGGCATGGAGGTCATAGCCGGTGTCGTTCGTGATATCGATGCGGCCGTAACCGTCGAGCACCTTGAGCTTGCCGATGGTCTGGATATCGGCGTCGTCACTGGCATTGCTGGCAGAGAAACTGTAGCCGCCAGTCTCAATGTTTATCCGGCCAGCACTGCTGAGATAGCTCTTCTTGCCGTTGAAATCGGGCATCTCCCTCACAGCCGCGCCCTCAAGGCGGTACTCCTCGCTACCACCATCAAAGACAACACGAACCTCGTCAGAGCCAATAGACCGCGTCGCCAACGTTACAGTGGAGTCATTAGTAATGGCGCTATTGATATCGCTGAAGTGTTTCACCCCCAAGGTCGTCAGACTCGTGTCCCAGAACGTCCCCTTGCCGGTATTCATGATCTTGCCGGACAGCTCCATGTAGCCGCCCTTGACCTCGACGTTCCCCAGCTCCAGGCGGTTGGTGCGGACGTCGTAGACCACCGACGGCGTGCCGGCCGCATTATCGCGCTCGCGCACCGTGAAGGTGGGATCCGGACTGGCACCCGCGTACCGCGCCAACCAGTAGCTCGTCCGGAAGCTGTCGATCGCAGCCCGATCGTTGCTGTCGAGATTAAGGTCCCACTCGGGGATCCCGCTTTGGACGGTTGCGTTGAGGTTGAGATACCGGGCTGAGGCAATGAGGTTATTGCCCGCGACAAGCACCCCGCCATAGCCGCCCGAACGGGGATCGCCGCCAACATGCCTGAAGGTATCCACGTAAGAGAGCGTCAGCGAATTCCCGGCGGCGATGTCCACGGTGTTCGCCCGGATGTTGCCGGTAACACGGACGTTGCCGGTCTTGCTCTCGATCTCGACCTTGCCGCGAAGGTTGCGAATGTCGCCGGATACGTAGATCGACGGATCCACCGTGCCGGCGTTACTCACAGTGACGTTCTGTGGCGGATTGTCGAGACCCGGCTCGAACGTGGAATCAACGCTGATCAGGGGGTCCGGCGAGTTCTGGGCCGTCTCGATGGTCGAGAACGCCGCGCCATTGCCCGCGTTGAGGTTGTTCAGATCGGCATTGCCGGATACCGAGGTATAGTTGAACGTCAGTTCGCCCCCGGCGTCGCCGGGGATCTCAAGACCGGTGATGTCGAGGAACGCCGGGCTGTCGTTGTTGATGTCGATACGTGCATCACCCGGGGCATGCAATTCGCCGCCCCCCTCGAGGCTGTCACCGATGACATGGATGGAGCCAGGGCGGGCCAGGATCGGATCCACCTCGATGAACTCGACCTCATAGCCGCTCCGACCGGGTGACTCCTCACTCTGGCCGCTCAGTTTCGCGACCTGACGTTCGAGCAGGCGTATCTCGGCCTCGTAGGAGTTCTTGGCGGCCTCGACCCCGGAGTAGCTGTCCAGCAACTCGTAGAGCTCGTCAATGCGGTCCTGAAGCTCGCTCACTAGGTCCCGCGTCTCGCGGGTAAACGTAATGCCGTCGCTCTGCTCGGTTGCGGTGAAGTCACGTCCGATGGTCAGCGTCTGATGCGAGTGCACGCCGGTGAGCACGTCGCCATCGACCTGCACGCGGTCGGTGCTGGCGTCCTCGGTATTCTGGTAGGTGATCTCCAGGGAGATGTCGTCGGCCCCGACCAGGTCGCCGATAGCGTTGGCGATGTCCTCCGCGGCCTTGCGGTAGAGGTCCGTACCGGTGCCGGAGCCGGTGAGCAGGCGGCGGCCGTCATCGGCGTAGAGCTCGACGTCGCGCACGCTGCGCACCTTCGCGTTGCTGGCGAGCGTGATCAGGTTGGACTGATCGGCGATGGCGTCCGCCACCGGGTCCGTCTCCACCGGGAACGCGGTCTTGTTCCACAGCTCGGTGCGGGCGGTGAGATCGAACAGCCCCTGAGTGCCGTCGGCATCGCGTCCGGCATAGATGGCGGTGTCGCCCCAGGACTTCGTGCGCGCGCCGCCCGCGACATCCACCCGGTTGGTGACCGCCGCCTTCGTGCGGCTCTTGCCCTGTGCCGCGCCAGCACCGCCGTACGTCTTGACGTTCGCGCGGGCATCCAGATCGGCGGTGGTATAGGCCGCGAGCACGAGGTCGCCGACCGTCTCCAGGGTCGCGTTGCCGACGGAGACGCCGGCCACCGCACCGTCCATGTCCACCAGGGACTCCGCCTTCGCGACGGAGATCGCCCCGCCGGAATCCAGCTTCACCCGCTGATCGGCCTGCACGTCGTTGACGGACTCCAGCACCAGGCGGTGACCGGGCTCGCGCCAGTCGCCGTAGACGTCCAGGACGGCGTTGTCGCCGACGGTGACATCGGTGTGCGGCGCGATATGGCTGTCCGCCTCTACCGCCGGGGCGTCGATCACGCCGCCGGAGCCCGAGGTGATGTCGTAGTCGGTATCCTTGGGCCTGCGGACGTCGGTCTGCGCGGTCACCTGGGCGGAACCGGCGGCCAGGTGGGCGCCGCCGGCGATCGTCGCATCGACGTCGGTAGTGATGTCGTGATCCGCGCGGGCACCGCTCGCCCCGACCACGGAGGCCTGCACGCTGTCCACCCGGCCGTCGTAGCGCGAGGTGTGGTAGGCACGCACGCGCAGCGCGTCGCTGACCAGGGGATCGTCGGTGATGCCCGCCGCCACGCTGGCCCGGGTCACGGCCTCGTCGTCGGTTTCCACCTTGGAGGCGGCCCCCGAGACCACGCCGCCGCTGCCGGCGGTGGCGCGGCCGGTGGCGTCGTTCTCGCTGACCGCCCGGACCTCGAGCGTACCGATACCGCCGTGCTGGCCGGCGGGCCCGTCGAGGATGGCCTTGGTGGTGACGCTGTTCGTGGCGTAGGAGAGATTGGCGCCCGCGGCCACGATACCGACGGAGTAGCCGGTGGCCTCGCTGTACTGGCCGGTGGTGGCGCCCGCCGTCACCGAGACGTCGGCGCCCGGCAGGGTCACATCCCCCACCTCGGCGCGGACCTCGCCGGTGCTCGTCGCCGTGGACTTGGTGGCGTTCACGCCGACCAGGCCGCCCGCGGAGGCGCCGCGGGCGAAGGCGCAGGCATCGACGGCGCCCGCCCCCGGACAGGCGGGGTCGGAGGAAAAGCTGCCGTCCAGGCCGTTGTCCGCGATGTCGGCATCGTCGGCGTCCGCCGTGCCGCGGCTCGCCGAGACATCCAGGGAGTCCGCCCGGACGTCGGCGTTGTCCTCGACCACGGCAACCGCACCGGCGCCCGCCGTCGCCTCGGCAATGGATGCCGCCGCCGAGAGGTAGCCGCCGAGCGCGATGCCGAGGGCATCCGCCGTCACGCGGGAGCGCGCGGAGGCGTCGACGGAGACGCCGCCGGAGACGTTCACGGCGGTGCCCGTCCTGATCCGCGCGTCCGCGGCGACCTTGTCCGCCGCCACCACGCCGGTGCCGGAGGCACCGGCGAGGAAACCGCCGGCACCGGCCCATCCTCGGGCGCCGGTAACGGCGTCGGTCGCCGCGCTGAGGCCGACGTCGCGGAACCCGGTCACCGGGCTGTCGGCGTCCAGGAAGGCGTCCACGGTGCCGTCGCGTTTCGCGCCGGAATAGACGGCGGCGACGCCGATCCCGCCGGAGAGCGCCGCGCCGTAGGCACTGGTGGAGACGCTGGAGCCGTCGCTTGCGATCACGTCGAGGTCACCGCCGTTGCCGGTGACCGTGCTGTTGCGCACCCGGGCGGTCACGGTGTCGTCGAGCCGCGCGTCGGCGATGTTCACCGCGACACCGCCGAAGCCGCCGACCGAGCCCACGTAGGAATGCAGCAGCGCGGCGTAATCGTCGCCGAGGTCGTCGGCGTCCGCCTTCACGGTGATCCCGTCACCGGAGACCGTGCTGTCATCGATCTCGGCGGTGACCTCGCTGTAGACCCGGGTGAAACCGATGCCCACGCCGACGCCCACGGTGCCGCCGACACCCAGCGCACCCGTGATGTTCTCCGTGGCGGTCGCATTGGTCGCGGTCACGGAGACGTCGCCGCCGGCGTCCACGTCGCTGGCGATGATCCGCGCGGCCGTCTCGTCGGCGCTGCGGTTGCGGTACCGGCCGCCGGTGTCATAGGCGGTGCTGTCCTCCAGCGTGGTCCCGGCATCGCGGGTACCGCCGGTGCCGTCGTCGTACGCGAGGGTATCCGAGGTCGTGGTCTCGAGCTCGGCGTCCGGGTCGGAATTGGCCTGGAGCGGGTTGTCGTACTTGCCGGAGGAATTGCCGGTCTTCCCGCCGCTGGTCAGGCCGTCGATCTCCGAGAGCGTGCCGCTGCCGCCCTTGTCCAGCTCCTCGTCCGGGCTGCCGTAGTCCTCGCTGTCACTGGTCACGGTGCCGTCGCCGAGGATGATGACGCCCGCCGAACCCGCCAGCCCCACGTTCACGCCGGCGCCGCCGGCCACGGAGGTGAGGAACAGGTCGGCGTCGCGGCGCGCATCCACGTTGACGTCGCCGCTGGCGAGGACATCGGCACCGTTGATCTCGGCGCGCGTGCCACTCTGCACCAGGATCACGCCGGCGCCCGCCCCGGCACCGGCACCCCCGCTGACCTCGACACCCAGCGCGCCCGCCACCGTGTTCAGGGTCACGTCGTCGCCGGCGTTCACATCAAGGCCGCCCACCGCGTCGCCGTCTGTCCCGACCGTGGCGTCCTCGACGGTGGCCTCCGTGGTATTGCGTACGTAGCCGAGGGAGCCGGCGCCCGCGACCGCGCCGCCGGCGGCCAGTGAGGCCGCCGCGGCCGCCGTGGTGAGAGTCGTGGTCGCATCCGCGTCCACCGTCACCTGCCCGGGGGTGAGCACCCGCGTGCCCGCACCGGTGATGCGGGCCACGGTCGTCGCCTCGGTAACCCCCACGCCGAAGGCGGCGCCAGCCCCCACGGCGCCCACCGAGGCGGCGCCGCCGGTGGTGGCGACGCTGACGTCCGACTCGGAGCGTACGGAGACGTCGCCGCCGGCGTCCACGTCGCTGCCGCCGTCGACCAGCGACTCGGTGTTCCCCTGCGCGACCGCGAGGGCGACGGAGCCGGACACGGCCCCGCCGGCGGCGGTCGCCCCGGCCGCGAAGCCGGCGACCGCCTGGGTCGAGCGGGCATCCACCGATACGGCGTCGCCGGCGTTGACCGTCGCACCGTGGAGCCCCGCGTGGGTGGTGCGCTTGATCACGTTGGCGTCCATCGCCCCCGCGACCCCGGCCCAGCCGCCACCCGAGGCGGCGAGGACGTAGTCCACGTCGAACACGTGGCTGCTCGCGCCCACGGTGACGTCCGCGCCGGAGGCCGGCGTGCCGTCGGCGGCCGCGTTGATCGTGGCGTTCTCGATCTCCGCGCGGGTCGCGCCGGCCACCACGTTGACGTTGCCCACCGCCGCGCCGGAGCCGGAGCCGGTCAGCCGCGGGACCGTGGCCGAGACCGCGGTACCGAGCACGCCCACCTGCTGGATGCTGCTCGCGCGCACCGCCAGGCCGTTGACGTCCTCCTCGTTCTCGGCGAGGTCGTTCACCGGACTGAAGTCCTCCGGGTCGGACCAGGCCCCCGGATCCGGCGCATCCCCGGCGATGGTGCCGTCGGAGACGGTGATGTCGTCGCCGGCGTCCCCGCCCAGGGCGGACACCCGCGTGGCGCCGCCGGTGATGGCCGCCGAGGTCTCGCCCTCCATGAGGTTGAAGGTCGCCGTACCGGCGACCCCGGTGCGGCCGCCGAAGCCGGCGGCGCCGCCGAGCACGCGCACGACGCTGCGGTCGCGGGCGGTGACCGCGAGGTCGTCGGCCGCCACGACGTGCGCGCCCTGCTCGATCCGCGCCCTGGTCGTCGCAGTGACGATGTTGGTCGCCACCGAGCCGGCGACACCGGCCTGGCCGGCGGCGGAGCCGCTCACCGCCACGGTCTTGATCTCCGGCCGGGCAAGCGCGTCCACGCGGATGTCGTTGCCGCGGTAGGCACCGTCGCCGGATTCGCCACGGATATACGCGCTGACGGCCGTGCCGATCCGGTTGATCCCGGCGGCCACACCCACGCCCGCCGATCCGCCGCCACTCACCTGCCCCGCCAGCGACTCGATGGTCGCGGCGTCGGTGGCGCGCACGGTGGTGTCCTGGCCGTCGTCGCTGGAGGCCGTATTCTCGACGCCCGCCTCGACGGTGCCGTCAAGAATGTTGGTGGTATTGGAGCCGGAGACACCCACCGATCCCGCGAGCGAGCCGGCGACGCCGGCGGAACGGATGGTCCCGTCCTGGCGCGCGAGCACGTCCACGCTGTCGCTGACGTCGAGCACGCTCCCGGTGAGCAGGGCGCTGCGGCTGCCCTTGATGGTGTTGACCGTCACCCCGGCGCCCACGGCCGCGCTGCCGGAGGCGTTCGCCGCTCCCGCCAGGGCGTCGATCTCCGTGGCCCCGTCGTTCGCGGTCACCGACAGGCTGCCGGCGGTGACGTCGGCATCGTCCGCCTGCGCGGTCTCGGTGCGCAGCACCGTATTGACCGCCAGCGAGCCGCCGATGGCCGCCGAGCCGGCGGCACCGCCGGCGACGGCCGCGGAGACCAGGCGCGTCGTGCCGTTCTCGTAGCCGCCGGCGGCGACGTCGACGTCGCCGGTGCCGACGTCCGCCGTGCTACCCGTGAGCGTCGCGGTGCGACTGCCCTTGATGGTGTTGATCGACCCCGCAAAGCCTACTGCGGCATTACCGCTCGCCGAGAACGAGCCGGCCAGGCTCCAGATGCTGCGCCCGCCGCGCGCCGCGACCTCGAGGCCGCCGGCGTTGACCGTGCTGCCACTGACACGGGCCTCCTCCTCGCCCAGCAGGGTGTTGATGGTCAGCGACCCGGACACCGCGACGTTGCCGGACGCGCCACCGGCGACCGCACCGGTACGCACGTTCGCGTCCGCCTCGCTGGCCACCTGGACGTCGCCGTCCGCGGTGACGTCGCTGTCGTCGACGGCGACGGTCTGATCCCGGTCGATGGTGTTCACGGAGAACGCACCGCCGATCGCCGCGGTACCGGCCCCGCCGACCTGTCCGGCGAAGGACCAGATGCCGGAGAGCGGGTCACCGCCGTCGGTGGCGTTCACGCGCAGGCTCGCGGTGTCGATATCGCTGCCCTGATCGACCGTGGCGCCGGTGGTGCCCACCAGGTCGCTGGCCACCAGGGAGCCACCCACGGAGGTGTTGCCCGCGGCGCCGCCGGAGACTGCCAGGGTCCGCACCGCCGAGCGTCGGCGGGCGTCCACGGAGACCGCCCACGGCGCCTGATCCGTGGCCGAGGCGGACGTCGTGATATCGGCAGCGCGTACCCGCGCCGCCACGTCACCGCCGATGCTGTTGTAGCCGAGGGAGGCACCAATGGCGACCTTGCCGGAGGCGGAGAGGCTGCCGATGAAGGAATACAGCTCGCCGTCGGCGGCCGCGTCCACGTCCACCCGGGCGGCGTTGACCACCGCGCGGTGCTGGTCGGCGGCGAGGCCGTCGCGCTCGGCCCCCACCCGCGCGGTGACGTCCGCGCGGATGACGTTGGCGATCGCCGAGCCGGCGAAGCTCGCCTGGTTGCCGGCGGCGGCGCCGACGGCCATGCCGAGTATCGCCGCGTTGTTGGCGGCGCGGACGTCGACGTCACCGCCGGCGGTGACGTCCGCGTCGCCGATCACGGCGGTGTAGGCGCTGTCCACGTAGGTGAAGCCGAACGCGAGCCCGCCGGCCGGTCCGTTGGTGCTGCCCTGGGCGCTGACCGCGGCACCGAGGATCATCTCCCCGGAGAGATCGCCGTCGAACACCGTGGCGGTGCCGTCGTCGTTGTCGGTCTCGACCTCCTGCTGCAGCCGGCTGTCGCCGGTGAGCCCGGAGGCGCCGGTGAGCCACGCGCTGCTGTCCCCCGGTGCGGTGAGATACCCGGCCAGCGGCGAGAACCCGTCGACGCCCTCCGCGTGGACGGTCACGTCGCCGTCGGCATTGATGCTGGCACGGCTGCCGTCGCGCTCGTCGATCTCCGCGGTAAGGGTGTTGTCGACATAGGCGCCGTAGAACGAGCCACCGATCGCCACCCGGCCGCCAGCGCCGGCGGTGAACGCGCCGAGCAGGATCTGGCTGGACGAGAGCCCGAGCACGTCGACGTCGTTGAACCCGGAGAGCGCGCTCCCGCCGATACGGGCGGTGGTGTCGTTGCCGATCCACGCCGCGGTGGCGGCAGCGCCGAACCCGCCGCTCTGCTGGCCGGCGGCGGCGAAGAACGCGCCGCCGCCGTTCAGGATGCGCGAACGGTCGAAGGCCACCGTCGTGACGTCCGGCGCGGTGCCGTCTCCGTCCGCGTCCACGGCGGTGACGTCGCTGCCATCGATGGCGGCAGTGGTGCTCCCGTCCACCAGGCTGAGGGATGCCGAACCGGCGATGGACACGGCGGCGCTGCCCGAGCTGCCGCTACTCACCGCGAGACCCAGGCCCACCGCCACCTGGTCGCCGGCATTGGCCGCCTGCACGTTCACGGTGCCGGCGCGATCCGCCGTGGTGTCGATCATCCGCGCGCTGGTGTCGTTCTCGAGCCAGTTGATCGCGGCCGCGCCGGCGATCGCCGAGGAGAACTTCGAGCTGTTGCCGCCCACGCTCAGCGCGCCGGACCCCGCCGCACCGATGAGATCGGTGTTGTTGACCGCGCGCAGGGTGATGTCCGTGTCGCTGCTATTGTCCGGCGCGTGCACGGTGACGTTGGCGATCTCGGCCGCGGTATCGATGCGGGAACGGTTGAAGACCCCCGAGCCGGCCAAGGCCAGGCTGAATTTGCTGTTGCTGCGCTGCTGGCTGCCGTTGCTGCCGGACAGGGACTGCTGGCTGTTGTTGCCGCCGGAGCGCTGCTCCAGGCGGGAACCGGTGTTGCTGAGCGTGCTCCCGGCGCCGTTGCTGTTGCTGCCGTCGTTCTGCGGATCGCTCACCCGCCCCTGGGTGCTGCTCTGCGCCGAGCTGCTGGTGTTATTGGCGTCACTGCGCTGGGTGCCGGTCATGCCCTGCTTTTGCGAGTTCTTCTGCCGGGCGACCGCCGCGGCCACCCCGAGCCCGACCACGCGACCGGACGTGTCCGCCGTGACCACGAGATCGCCCGTGGTCAGCACGCCGCCACCGTCGGGCAGCGACAGGCCACCGGTGTCCAGCGGGGGCGGCAGAAGGTTGTCGCCACTACTGCCGATATCCCCGATCGCCGCGCTGGTATCCGTCTCGACGTCGTGGACGAACACGCTCGCGCCCACGCCGGCATTGCTGGAGAGGGTCACCGCGCCGGCGAGACCGTAGGCCTGCAGGGACTGGTCCGCATTGACGCCGATGCGCCCGGCATCGACCGTGGCGCTGTCGGCGATGACGGCATCGGTATCGTTGTCCACCTGGGTGAGACCGAACACGCCGGAGACACCGATGCTCGCGCCCTTGCCCGCCGCCGGCAGGACCTGGACGACGAGGTCGTCCGCGTGGGCGTTCACGCCCAGGCCGTTGCCGCCCGCGTCGATGACCGCTTCGTCGGCGATGCCGGCGCTGGTGGTCGCATCCAGGTCGATCCAGGAGAACGCACCGCCGACACCGACCGAGCTCGAGGAGCTGCCGCCACTGGACGAGGAGCCGCCGGTGAGCTTGTTGAGCACACCGGCCCCGGTGATCACCCCGGTATGCGACAGGGCGCTCACGTCGATGGCCTGGTCGTACTGCCAGTCGGTGCCGTCCGAACCGGCCACGAGCGGCGCGGACCAGGTATCCGGGGTGCCGTCCCCGTCGCCGCGGGCGGTGACGCTGGCACCGTCACCGATCCACGCCTCCGAGGTGTGGTCGACGCCGAAATAGTTGATCGTACCGGCGAGCCCGAGGGAGCCGGCACTCTTGGCCTCGGTCTGCGTGAACGAGGAGAACAGGCTGTTACCCAGATCGAGCACGCCGGTCGCCGCCGAGGCCGTCTCCTTGAGGCTGCTGACCACGTCCGCCGCGGAGTCCCAGTATTCCGGGCCGGTCCAGGCATCCGGATAGTCCACGGTGATCGGCGTTCGCGACTCCGAGCGCACCCCCACGGTGTCCGCGGTGACGGTGGCGTCGTTGCCGATGAGCGCCCGCGCGTGCTGGGTGTGACGGGCGACCGTGAGGCCGGTGCTGATCGTGGTCAACGAACCGCTGGCGCTGGCGCCCTTCACCGCCAGGGTGTTGCTGGCAATGGTACGGATCGCCTGCTGCTTGGTCCGGGCCTGGACCGCGACGCTGCCGTCGGCATTCACGGTGGTGCCATCCTCGATACGCGCATCGGAGCCCACGTCGGTGAGGCCGATGGCCATGGCGGCACCGAGCTGGATCTTGCCGCCGGAGGCGCCGCCGGCCTGCTGGTTGAGCCCGCCGGAGATGCCGCCGCCGACACCGCCGGCCGCCCGGGAGCTGCCACCGCTTGAGCTGACGCGGTTGGTCCGCTTCTTGGCGCTGTCGATCCCGGCGGTCGAGGACACGGCGTTGCCGTCGGTGAGCGAATCCGCGGTCACCCGGACGTCCCTGACGCCGTTGACATCGCTCCCCAGGCGGGCGTCGGCATCGGCGTTGAACTCGCCGAACGCCGCGGTAAGTCCGGCGGTTGGCGCGTCCGGTGCGGACTGCAGCATGAACGACGCGCTCACCGAGTAGGCGTTGCGATCCCGGGCCGTCACTGCAACATCCCGGCCCACGCTCAGGTCGCCGCGAACCACGGCCTCGGTGCTGGTATCGGCATAGCCAATACTGAGCGCGCCGCCCACGGTGGAGGCCGTCTTGTACGAGGTGGAGCCGGAACCGGCGGCGCTGCTGCCCGACTTGGTCGCCTCGCCGCTGGCGCTCGCCGCCGCCTTCAGTGTGTTGTCGCTGCGGGCCTGTACCGCGAGGTCGTTACCGGCGGTAACCGTCGCCCCGGAGGCGACCTCGGCCCGGGTCGTGCCGCTGATCTGGCCGTACATGGCGGCAATACCGATGGGCAGCGCCATGTTGCCCACGGCATTGTCCGCCGCGGTGTCCACGTGCCGGGTGGCGTTGGCGTCCACGGTGACATTCCGCGCCGCGTCGAGGCTGGCACCGGCAGTGACGTCCACCGTCGCGTCCACTTTCGCCACGGAAAACGACGCGGGCAGCTCGTAGCCGAGCTGGCTGAGATCGGTAACATCGTCGAAGCTCGCCTCGATGCGGCCGCTGCCGATGTCCTCGGTGACCACGTCGCTGGCGTTCTGGAGATTGACGAGCTTGATCAGCGACCGTGCCTCCGCGGTCGCCGAGATGTCACGGCCGATGAGCTCACCCGCCACGTCCACGTTCGCGGATACCTGGCTGAAGCCCGACACCTTCCGGTCCACGGCGGTCGCCACCAGCGCCACGTCACCCGCGCTGCCGCTGCCCCGGGCCCCGGCGTCGACCAGCGCCCCGGCCTGGACGTCGATGGTCGCCGTCGGCGTGGTGTCGATGCTGAGGTTGATCTCCGGGTCGCCACCGGCGGTGAGCGTCACATCGCCGGCGCTGTAACTCCCGGTGGCGAAGGTGAGCAGCTGCGCGCCGTTAGTGCCGTCGCCGGTCAGCGTGATGGTGGGCGCATCCAGTGAGATGCTGCCGGAATCACCCTGGGACGCGGACAGGCCGGCGTCATCCCGGTCCGTACCGTCCGACACACCCCCGGCCGTGTCCCGGGTATTGATCACGGCCCCCTGGGCAACGGTGATGCTGTTGGTGGCGGTGAACTCGGCGTTAGTGCCGTCGTAGTCCTCGCGTCCACTGATGGTCAGGTCCGCGGGATCGACCACGAAGGTACCGGCC
Source organism: Arhodomonas sp. KWT (assembly GCF_010993615.1). Lineage (NCBI taxonomy): Bacteria > Pseudomonadati > Pseudomonadota > Gammaproteobacteria > Chromatiales > Ectothiorhodospiraceae > Arhodomonas > Arhodomonas sp. KWT. The sequence goes on from NZ_WNXE01000005.1 coordinate 24,506, forward strand.
GTGCCGGTATCCGGCGCGCGGGCAGTAATCTCCACGGCACCGATGTTGACCGATTCGCCCGCGCTGAACTCGATAAACCCGCCGTTGCCGGCCCCGGCACCGTCCGCACTCACGTGCGCCCCGTCCGACATGACCGCATTGCGGTCCGCCCACAGGCCGACCGTGCCGCCGTCACCGTCCGCACCGTCGGCGTCGGCGTCGATGCGCGCGTTGCCGCCGATGTCCAGGTCCCCGCCGGCGGTGACCAGCACGCCGCCGCCGTTGCCGTCGCGCGCCTGCGCGATGACCTCGCCGTCGATCGTCGCGTCACCGGTGGTCACGGCCACCAGCGAGCCGCCCTCCACGCGCAAGGCGTCCGCCTCGGCGAAGCCCTCGACGTTTACCGCTGCGCGGAACGTGGCCTCGGCGCGGTCGCCGTCGGTGGGCGCAGCCCCGGCGTTCACGGTGCCGGTCTGCTCGTAGCGCGTGCCCACGATGCGCACGCCCTTGTCCGCATTGACCTCGCCGTCGATGCGGATGACGCCGTCGCCGGAGACCGGGAACGCGCCGCGCACGAGCGCGTCGACGGCACTGCCGTCGCCGTCGATGTCCTCGACCACGCGGTCCATGAAATCCGCCGTGGGCGCCGCCACCGCGAGGCTGCCGGCGTTCACCGTGCCGCTCGCGCCGACCACGAAGCCGTGGGGGTCGGCGAACAGCAGCTCGCCGCCCACCGCGCCGTTGCGGATGGCGTTGAGCTCGCCGTTCACGACCGCGCGGCTGTCGTGCACGAGGTTGATCAGCCGCCGGGTTCCCGCCGGCAGCTTCATATTGGTGGTATTGCCGCGGCGCACGCGGAAATGCTTGAAATCGTTGAAGCCGTTTTCCCCACGCACGGTGTCCGTGGACACCGTGGTGGTGTCGCCGTCACGCACCACCCGGGTGGCGGTCTCCCCGGTGATGACGATGTCCTTGCCGGCCGCTGCTGGCGCACTCGCCAACGCCGAGACGACCGCTGCGAGGGACAGGGCACAGCCGCCGCCCACCCGGGCGGCCGCGATCCGGGAGGCGGCTACGGTCGGATTCGCTCGATAACGCATGGCTGTCGGCACCGTTCGTGTTCTGTCTGGGGGCCGGCCCGATCGCTGCCTGCGGCAAAGCGGTGACGACCGACTGCGGAGTACGCCTTGTCTGCAGCGCAGCGTATCCGAGGGTGCGTTAGTCGAGCGTTAGTCGGCGTTAGCGCCGTCCGGAACCAGCCTCAGCCCGGGACGGGGAATGCCGTCCCTGCGCCGACGATCAAGGCGAGCAGGACCGCATAGCGGGTGGCCTTGCCGATACCCGTTAGCAGCAGGAAGAGCGGGAAGCGCACACGCATCATGCCCGCAATGAAGGTCAGTGCATCCCCACCCACCGGGGCCCAGGCCAGCAGCAGGGACCACACCCCGTAGCGCTGAAACCAGCGCTGCGCGGGCCCCAGCGCGCCGGCCGGGAACGGAAACCAGCGGCGGTCGCGGAAGTGCAGCAGATAGCGCCCCAGCAACCAGTTGACCACTGACCCCAGGGTATTGCCCGCGCTCGCCCACAACCACAGGGCGAACGGGTCATAACCGGCCGCAACCATGCCCCCGAAGAGCACCTCCGAGTATGCCGGCAGAATCGTGGCCGCCAGGAAGGCGAGCGCGAAAAGCCCGAGATAGCCGCTCACGGCCGGGACGCTGTCTCGAAAGGCACGGCCTCGCTCGCCGCGGCCGCGTCCACCAGTGAACGGAAAAGCCGCCGCTGCGAGGGCAGGTAAACCAGGAACTCCGGATGCCACTGCACGCCGATGACGAAACGGGCACCGGGCCGTTCGACGGCCTGGACGATGGCGTCCCGGTCCGTCGCCACCACCCGCAGCCCCTCGCCGATCCGGTCGATACCCTGATCATGGAGGCTGTTCACCCGCAACCGCCCGGTTCCGAGGACCGCTTCGACCGTGCTGCCCGCGACCACACGCACGCTCTTGCACGGCAGCAAGGTCCGTCGGTTGCCGGTGTGCCGACGGCGACTACGCAGGCTCTGGTGCAGGCTGCCGCCGCGCACGATGTTGAGCAACTGCGCCCCTCGGCAGATGCCGAGCAGCGGGATGCCGCAGGCAAGGGCGCGGGCGATGACGTCCGACTCGAAGGCGTCGCGCTCCGGATCGTGGCGGGGCCGGACCCGGGGGGTCTGCGCGTAGAGTACCGGGTCCACATCGTGGCCGCCGGAGATCACCACGGCGTGGACCGCGACGCCGTCAGTGACGCTCCCGGCATGCCAGTGCACCGGTCTCCCGCCGGCAAGGCGCAGGGCGACGTCGATGCACCGGCGCGGACCGATACCGCCACGCCGTGGACCGGTGACCGCGATCAGGGGGCGTCGGGGACGTCCAGCCACGTACCGGCCTGCTCGCTCCACGGGTGCACGAGCCCGGACAGGGGTTGATCCAGGTGCTCGGCGTAGGCGGTGCACACCCCGGCAAGCCGTGACGGATCGGCGGCGAGGCGCTCCACCGCCAGCCAGTCCGCCCAGGCGGCCATGATCCCCCATCCGGGCCGGCCGACCTCACTGTTGGGCAGGCGATAGTGCAGCGCCGGACGCGGCTTGATGCGGGGGTCGTCGACCGCCGCACGCACGCGCTCCCTGTCGATATGGGCGAGCAGCGGCAACAGGTCCAGGGCCCGGTTACGGGAGGGGTTCGCGGCAAGGTAATCGTCCGCCAGCGTCGCCAGGCCCGGGGTGTAGCCGGGATCGATCACCCGCCTCACGTAATCCCGCGGGAACGGATCGATGTAGGCCGTCAGCCGCCGGGTAAGATCCACCCGGGCGCGCTCCTTGAGCCAGTCGTGCAGACACAGGAACGCCTGCAGATAGCGGGTCACGGTGGTCGCATCCAGTGCCGGCAGCTCGGGGTTGAGCTGCAGCCCGAAGGCATAGGTCAGCCCGTCCCCCGTACCCCGCGCCCCGGCCCGGCGCAGCGACTCGATGAGGCGGTCCACCCCGCCGAGCTCGTCGATGGGCAGCGGCGGCGAGACCACCTCCACCGGCACGAGCTGCTCCGCGCCCAGCCGGATCATCGCCTCCAGGGCATCTTCAGGGACACCGTCATTCCCCGAACGCCGTCCCCGTCGCTTGAGGAACGCGAAATCCAGCTCCACGCCCCAGTCACCCCGGGCATCGCCGATGATGCGGTGCTCGTAGCGGCTGAGACGTTCCACGCGGCCATCGACACTGGCGGCGACCAGCGAAGACAGTGCCTCGACCCCGAGGCCCGCGAGCTCGATCTCGACCCCCACGTGACGCGGCTCACCGGTCACCGTGCATCGGGGATGGTCGGAAAAGGGCGGGCTTTGGGATGGCACGGCGGGTCTCTCCCCTGGCATTTGGCATAGACCGGTCATCTTTTCAGTCTCGCACGCGCAACAGGCACCGGCCAGCACAGCCAGGCTAGGCGGCATCCATTCCGGATGCTGAATTTACGTGACAAACGTCACAATATGAATGAATATTGACCAACCGGCGACAACGGCTTGAAACGCGGGCCAGAATCAACATTCCCTACACCCCTGCATGATCGGAGGGAGGCACGATGCGGCGCGAAAAGCCTGCCCTGAAACGCGGCGCCCCCGGGCCTCATCCAGTGATTACGGCGTCGGTGCTTGCGCTCGCGTATGCCGCGGTGTGCGTGGTGGGATGGCTGGCCCTCGGGCTCGACGGGATCGGCGCGCCCTGGGGGCTGCCCACCACCCTGTTCTTCATCCCCCTGGCCCTGGTGTATCTCGCCTTTGCCACCGGGGTCCCGGTCTACCACGCCCTGCGCACGGAGTTCGCCCGACGCGACCTCGCGGGAGAATACGCCCTGCTGATCGAGCACAGCGCCGACGGCATCGTCACGACCGCCCGGGACGGGCGCATCCTGAGCGCCAACCCGGCCGCCTGCCGCATCCTCGGCTACCCGGAGGAGACACTGGTCTCGAACGGACCCGGGCTCGTCGTCGACGAGACCGATCCCGCGATCACCGACCTGCTGGAACGGCGCCGGCGGCACCGTAGCGTGCGCGCCCGTGTCCCCGCACGCCGGGCGGACGGCGCAAAGATCACCCTGGCACTGACCAGCGCGCTGTACCGTAACAGCGCCGGTGCCCCCCGTAACGTCATGGTCATCCGCGACATCACCGAGACCATCATCGCGGAACAGGAACGCGAGAAGGCCCAGCTCGCCCTCAACAGCATCACCAACGCCGTCGCCATACTCGACTCGGACTGGCGGGTAATGGCGGTCAACAACGCCTTCGAGGAGATATCCGGCCGCTCCGCGGAGGCGGTGACCGGCCGGCTCGTCCCCTTCCGGGAGCTCCTTGACGGCCACCCCCGGGAACGCCAGGCCATGGACGACCGCCTGGCGCAGTACGGCGTCTGGCACGGCAGTGTCAGCTCCCGGACGAGCGACGGCTCGCCCCTGCGGCTGGCGGGCACCATCACCCGGGTGGGAGAGGATGGCCCCGACTGCAGCTACATCTGCTGCTTCTACGACTGCGCCGAGATCGAGGCCTACAAACACCGTATCAACGTGCTCACCACGTTCGACTCGGTCACCGGCCTGCCTAACCGGGAAGGCTTTACCGCCACCCTGCAACGCCGCCTCGGGGCCCTCGATCCGGAGAAGGACATCTGCGCGGTTCTGGCGGTGAACCTGCGCCATTTCCGCCCGATCAACGAGTCCTACGGTCACGCCTTCGGCGATGCCGTCCTCAAGGCCATAGGCGAACGCCTCCAGACCGTGGTGGACGACGAGGGCGAAGTCGCCCGGCACACCGGCGACAGCTTCCTCGTGTGCCTGGACCAGATCTCCCACCCGATGGATGCGGCGCTGACCGCCCAGGCCATCAATGACGCCGTCGCCCGGCCGCTGACCCTGCAGGGGACCACGATCACTCTCGGTTCCGGCGTGGGCATCGGCACCTACCCGAGCTGCGGGCTCACCGACAGCGAGCTGCTACGCAGCGCCGAGGCCGCGGCCAGCGAGGCGAAACGGCTCGACACCCAGGGCTACTGCTTCTACACCGACGAGCTCGGCGACCGGGCGCGGCAGTTCATCGAGATCGCCGCCCAGCTGCGACTGGCCATGGAGACCGCGGAGCTGACCAACTACTACCAGCCGGTGGTGCGCAGCCGGGACTTCGCCGTGGTCGGCTTCGAGGCACTGGTGCGCTGGCGCCACCCGGATCGGGTCGTCCCCCCCGGAGACTTCCTGCCCGTCGCCGAAGAGGCCGGGCTGATGCGCGAGCTCTCCAACGTCGTCGTGGAGAACGTCTGCCTCGACTGGCGGCGCTGGTTCAGGAGCCGCGGGACGGAACTGTCCATCAGTATCAACTTCTCAGGCGAACAGTTCGGTGCCCCGGACATGGCGGACCGCCTCCTGGAACGCCTGGAGAGCTTCAATATCGACCCGCAAAACGTGGTCGCGGAGATCACCGAGGACACCCTGGTAAGCAACCAGGGCACCGTGGTGCCGTGCATTCACCGGCTGCGTGCCGCCGGCGTGCGGGTGCTCATCGACGACTTCGGCACCGGTTACTCGTCACTCAGCTACCTGGCGGAGCTGGAGATCGACGGCCTGAAGATAGACCGCACGTTCATCGCGCGAATGCACGACAACGAGGCCAGCGAGGCCATAGTCCGCGGCATCATCGCCCTCGCCGGCGAGCTCGACCTGATAGTCGTCGCCGAGGGGGTGGAGACGCACGAACAGGCGTTGTACCTGCGCGAGCTGGGGTGTCGCTACCTGCAGGGGTACTACTTCCACCGCCCGGCGCCGGCGCCCCGCATCCACGCACGGTATCTCGACGGCGATTCCACCAGCCCGCACGAGGGCGATGATGACGAGGGCTGATACGTACCGTCCGCGCTCACCCGCCCGGCGCCTCCACGGCCGGCTCCACGTCCGCCGCTGCCGGCAGACGGACACTGAAACGGCTGCCCGCACCCAGCTCGCTTGCAAGCTCGATCCGCCCGCCGTGACGCTCGACGATGTTCTGCACGATGGACAGCCCGAGACCGGTGCCCTCCTGGCCGGAACGGCTGTAGAAGGGCTCGAACACCCGCACGCGCTCTTCCTCGCTCATCCCGCGGCCGTCGTCGGCGACCTCGAGCACCGCCTCGTCACCCTCACACCGCGTCACCACACGGATGGTGCCGTGGCCATCCAGGGCGTTGGCCGCGTTGATAAGCAGGTTCACGAGCACCTGGGAGAGCTCCACCGGCGATCCCCGCACCGTCGGCACGGCGGAGAACTCGCGCAGCGTTCGCGCCCGCCCCTTGAGGCGCGGCCCGGCAATGCGCAGCGCATTCACCGCCACCTCGTTGAGGTCGACACCCGTCCACTCCCCGCTGTCGTCACGGGCGAAACCGCGCAGCGTGCGCACGGTGTCGGCGACCCGCTGTATGCCCGCCTCGCTCTCGGAGAGCAGTTCCGGGATGTCTTCGCGCACGAAGGCGAGCTTCTCCTGCGAGACATCGTCGTCACCCGCCGCGGCCTGTTCGAGCACGCCGACATACTCACGCAGCGTGCCCAGGTTGGAACGCACGAAACCGATCGGATTGTTGATCTCGTGGGCGACCCCGGCGGCCATCTGCCCCACCGCCGCAAGCTTGGCCGTACGCAGCATCTCGGCCTGCAGGGCCTCGGCGCGCTCCCGCGCCTGCTCTGCCTCGCGGGTCGCGAGCTTGAGCGCGGTGATGTCGGTGACCATGGCGAAGGCGCTCTCGACCCGGCCGTCGGGTCCACGGACCGGAGAGGCCGAGACCATCAGCCAGCGCTCCTGCGGGGTATCGGGATGGAGGTGGAGCTCGTAACGCTCACTACGGCCTTCGGCACGCGCCGCCAGGCCGGTACGTATGCGCTCGGCGATCTGCGGCGGCAGATACTCCATGATGCAGTGCCCGATCAACTCCTCGAGCCGGCAGTCGTACATCCGGGCGAACGCCTCGTTGGCATCCAGCACCCGGCCGTCGAGGGCGACCCGGCATATGCCCTCTTCCGCGGTGGAGGCGATAACCCGCAGGTACGCCTCATCCGCCGCACGGGCCCGACGGTGGGCCTCGCCACGGCGGAACAGACCGACCAGATCGGCGGTAGCGGTCACCAGCGCCGCCAGATGCTCCCCCGGCCCGCCCCGGTAAGCCGGGCCGGGCACGAGGCACAGCTCGCAGTCGTCACCGACGCCGGGCACCGGCGCACGAATACCCTCTCCATCATCCTCGGTGTAACCGGCGGCAAAACGCCCCTCCGGCAGCGTGAGCCAGGCGCCACCGCCCGGCCCGAAGGCCGCGGCGAGCCGGGCGACGACCGCCTCCGCGGCCTCCGTGGCCGAGGTCGCAGCGGCTACCGTGGCGATCTGATCGACGAGGCACGAGCGCGCCATCTCGTCGCTGAGCCGGGACGAGCGTCGCCGCGGGCCCGAAAGGACACGGAACAGGCGCCCGGTCAGCCCGCGCAGGCCGGGGAGAAAGGAGCTTGGCATCATATCGCGCCCCGGTTGGCGGCGTTCTCACATTGTGCAGATAATGGGCTGCCGAACCGGTATTGGCAAAGCCTTTTCACACGACGACCGCCACCCGCCGCCGGCCGGCTCACGCCCGGGAAAAGCGCAGCAAAAACGGGGCAGGCCCATGAATCTCGGGGATAACATCTGGATCAGCATCGTCGTCGTGCTGGCAGAGGTCATCTACATCCTGCTGGTGGCCGTCGTCGTCCTCGCCGTGCTCTACCGCCGCCAGCGCCGCCGGATCCGCGGCCTGCAAGCGGAGGGCGTTGCGCCTGCGGAAGACGTCGAGGCCTTCTCCGCGTTTCTCCACGAGGCCGTCAAACGGCTGGTACACCGCTTCCGCAAGGGCTGGCAGGGCGCGCCCGCGGAGCTGCACCGGCTGGCCCACATCGACGATACCGGTGACCCGGAGCTGGTCTGCCTGCAGATGCGCTACGCGCTCCTGCAATCCCAGCTCACCAGTCTGGAGGCGCCACCGGAGGCCTACTGGCGCACGCATCAGGAATCCGTGGAGCGCGATATCCGCCTCTGGGACCGGGTGGAGAAGGCGATTACCACGGCCATGCGCGCCAGCCGCGCGGAGTCATCCCGGGAACGCTCGCATACGGAGACCGCGTCGCTGCCGGACAGTGGCGGCAATGACCCCTGGGCGGCGCACAACCAGGCCGTGGAGGTCCAGCGGCTGCAGGAACGCATCGGCGCCCTGGAAGGATACCGCGAGCGCTTCAACGAGATGCACAGCGCCAACGTCGTCGAGCGCCGCGCGAACGCCGAGATGCGCCATGCCCTGCGGGCCGAGTTCGGTGACGAGGGCGCCCTGGGGCGACGTCTAGACGAGCACCTGGCTCACTACGAGCACAGCCGCCAGCCCCTGGACGAGTACATGGACCGGGGCGACATCGCCCCGTTCGAGGCACGGCCCGCCGCCGGCGTGCAGCGCCCGACCCGCCCGCACAGTCTCCGCCGGCGGGATCAGCTGATCGAGCAGAGCACCGAGCGCATGGACACCGAGTACCGGCGCATCGTCAACTCACTCGACCAGCAGCGCACCGTCATCCGCGAGCTGCGGACCCAGCTCGAGAGCTCCGAGCAGGAGAAGGAACAGCAGAAACGCGAGTACCTCGCCCGCATCGCCAAGCTCGAACGCCAGATCCAGGAATCCGAGCAATCGCTGACGCTGTTCCAGAACGAGAATTACCGCAACCGCCGCCAGATCCGCAAGCTCATGAGCCAGGCCGAGGCCTACGAGAACCAGCGCCAGGCGATCTCCTCGCTGGAGGAGACAGTCGACCGCTTCGCGGCCCAGGCGATCACCATGCAGCAGCGCATCAGCGAGCTGGAACGCGAGCGCGACGAGGCGGAGGCCAACGCCCTGCGCTCAGAGGGCGACACCACGGAGGAGGAGCACGACGATGAGCGATGACACGGCCGCGCCGGAGACCGGATCCGGTCACACCGTGCTGTGCGTCGACGACGAGCCCCACGTGCTCACCGCCCTGCGCCGGGAGCTCATCGGCCGCGGCTACGCCATGCGCGGCGCAAACTCCGGTGCGGAGGCGAAGGCGGTGCTCGACGAGGAATCCTTGGCCGCGATCATCTGCGACTACCGCCTTGCCGACGAGAACGGCGTGGACCTGCTTATCGATTTCGCCGCCCGCGCGCCCTCGGTACCGCGCATCCTGCTCACCGCGTACGGCAACTATGCGACCAGCCTGCGCGCGATCAACGAGGCGGGCATCCACGCCCTGGTGGAGAAGCCCTGGTCCGCGGACGAGCTTCACGCGACCCTCGTCGCCGCCATCAGCAACGCCGAGGGCAAACGCCTCGACCGGGATATCGCCACCGAGCAGCCGCCGGCGGAGACCATCCCCGAAGCCGCGCGCACCCTCGCCGAGGGCCTGTACACCCTGGAAACCGCCGCCAAGCAGGGCCATGGGGACCGCGTGGCAACGCTCATGGAAGGGTTCTGCCGTCATCTCAAGCTCAGCGAGTCCCGTGTGATCGAGGCGACACTGGCGGCACGGCTGCACGACGTCGGCGAAGCGACCCTGCCGGAGTCCATTCAGCGCACGCCGGAGTCGCGTCTGCCGGAGTCGGCCATCGAGTCGTTCAGGAGGCATCCGGTCGTCATCGCCGACGCGCTCGCCCACAGCGCGCCGCTCGGGGAGGCGGCGAGCATCGTGCGCCACCACCACGAGCGCTACGACGGCAAGGGTTTCCCGGACGGGCTCAAGGGCAACGCGATCCCCGTGGCGGCACGCATGCTCGCCGTCATCGACGTCTTCGACGAGGCCATGCACGGCCACATCCGCCCACGCCGGCTCAGCGAGGCGGACGCCCGGGCGTTGCTGCAGCGCGAGCGCGGCGGGCGCTTCGACCCCCGCGCCGTGAACGCCTTCCTGCGCTGGCACGACCTCCAGTCGGAGGGCGACGATGCCGGCCAGGAGGGGGTCCCGATCTCGGAGCTCCGCCCGGGCATGGTGCTGGCGAAGGACCTGACCACGCCGGAGGGACTGCTGCTCATCCCGGCCGGTCACCGCCTGAGCGAGGGTCTGCTGGAGCGCGTGCAGTCCCTGGGCGCAGCCCACGGCGACACGCTACGGGCGAAGATCATCGGCGGGCGAAAACGCTAGCGCCGCGCCGCCCGGTCACCGCCCCTTGCCGCCGCGCTTGGACTTCTGGCGCTTGACGTGCTGCATCAGCCGCCGGCGGCGGGCGCGCTGGCGCGCGGACAGCGTGTTGGCCCGGTCGGCGTAGGGGTTGTCGCCGGTGCGGAACTCCAGGCGCAGCGGCGTGCCCCACAGGTCCAGCTCCCGGCGGAAGGTGTTGGAGAGGTAGCGCCGGTAGGCCTCCGGCAGTCGTGCGGTCTGGTTGCCGTGGATGACGATCACTGGCGGGTTGCGCCCGCCCTGGTGGGCGTAGCGCAGCTTTACCCGGCGCCCGCGCACCAGCGGCGGCGCGTGGGCAGCGGTGGCGTCGGCGAGGATCTGGTTGAGCCGGGGCGTCTCCAGCTCGGCCATGGCCGCGGCGTAAGCCTGGCCGATGGCGTCGTAGAGCAGCCCCACGCCGGTACCGTGAAGCGCGGAGATGAAGTGCACCCGCGCGAAGTCGAGAAAGCCGAGCTTGACGTCCAGCGAGCGCCGGACCTCGTTGCGGTGGCCCTCATCGAGGCCATCCCACTTGTTCACCGTAAGCACGAGGGCCCGCCCCGCCTCGAGCACGTGGCCGATCAGGTGGGCGTCCTGCTCGGAGGCCAGCCCCTGGGCGTCGACCACCATCACCACCACGTGAGCGGCCTCGATGGCCTGCAGCGTCTTGACGATACTGAACTTCTCCACCGCCTCGTGGACCCGGGCACGGCGGCGCACCCCGGCGGTGTCGATGAGCGTGTAGGCCTGTCCATCGCGCTCGAAGGGGATGAAGATGCTGTCCCGCGTGGTGCCGGGCATGTCGTAGACCAGCACCCGGTCCTCGCCGAGGATGCGGTTGATGAGCGTGGACTTGCCCACGTTCGGGCGCCCGACCACGGCCACCCGGATGGCGTCCGGGGACTCGTCCACCGGCGGATGGTCGCCGGCGCCCTCGGCGGGCAGCGCGGCGAGCACCTCGTCCATCAGCGCGGGCACGCCGCGGCCGTGGGCGGCGGCAATGGCGCGGGGCTCACCGACACCGAGGGTGTGGAAATCCGTGACGGCCAGGCGGGGATCGACCCCGTCGGTCTTGTTCACCACCAGCCAGACGCTCTTGCCCGCCCGGCGCAGGGTCGCGGCCAGGGTCTCGTCCGCGCCCGTCAGCCCGGTGCGGCCGTCGACGAGCAGCAGTACTGCATCCGCCTCGGCCACCGCCTGGCGGGCCTGCCCCTGCATACCCTCGTTGATGCCGGCCTCGTCCTCGCCGATGCCGCCGGTGTCGACAACGATATAGGCACGCCCGCCGACGCGGCCCAGGCCGTACTGGCGGTCGCGGGTGAGCCCCGGGTAGTCGGCGACCAGGGCGTCGCGGCTCCGGGTGAGGTAGTTGAACAGGGTGGACTTGCCCACGTTGGGGCGCCCCACCAGGGCGATGACCGGGTCCATGGGGGTAGGTTTCCGTCAGCGGGCCAAACGCCGCAAGGATATCAGAACGCGGCGGCTCACGCGGGTCCCAGTGCCGCCTCGATGAGCCGCCGGGTGTAGGTCTCGCCGGGACGCTGGAACAGCGCCTCGGTCTCCGCCGCCTCTACCACGGTGCCGTCCTTCATCACCAGGATACGGTGACTCATGGCCCGCACCACCGCCAGGTCGTGGCTGATGAACAGGAACGCCAGTCCGTGCCGGGCCTGGAGGTCCCGCAGCAGCGCGACCAGCTGCGACTGCACGGTGCGGTCCAGCGCGGAGGTGGGCTCGTCGAGCACCATCAGGTCCGGCTTGAGGATTACCGCGCGCGCCAGCGCGACCCGCTGGCGCTGGCCGCCGGAGAGCTCGTGGGGGAAGCGCCCGGCCAGCTCGGGGGCGAGCCCCACCTCCTCCAGCGCCTCCGCGACCAGGCGCTCGCGCTCCGCGTCGTCCCGGGCGAGGCGGTGCACGCTCAACCCCTCGGCAACGATCTGCGCCACCGACAGACGCGGATTGAGACTGCCGTACGGGTCCTGGAAGACCACCTGCATGCGTCGGCGCAGCGGCCGCAGGGCACGGGGACGGCGGCGCGAGATGTCGTCGCCGAGCAGGATCACCCGCCCGGTGGCGGGCTGCAGGCGCAGCAGCGCGAACGCCAGGGTGGTCTTGCCCGAGCCGCTCTCACCGACGATCCCCAGGGTCTCCCCCCGGTGCACGCTGAGCGACACCCCGTCCACCGCACGGACGTGGTCCCGCGCCCGCCGCAGCAGCCCACCGCGGATCGGGAACCACACGCGCACGTCCTCGGCGGCGAGCACGGTCGGGGCGTCGGCGGCCACCGGCTCGGGCCGGCCGGAGGGCTCCGCGGCCAGCAGGGCACGGGTGTAGTCGTGCCGCGGCGCCGTGAACACGGAATCGGCCAGCCCCTGCTCCACCACCCGCCCGTCCTTCATCACGGCCACCCGGTCGGCCACGCGGCGCACGACGTTGAGGTCGTGACTGATGAACAGCATCGCCATGCCCAGCCGCGCCTTGAGGTCGGCGAGCAGGTCGAGGATCTCGGCCTGAATGGTCACGTCCAGGGCCGTGGTGGGTTCGTCGGCGATGAGCAGTGCCGGGTCGTTGGCAAGCGCCATGGCGATCATCACACGCTGGCGCTGGCCGCCGGAGAGCTGGTGGGGATAGGCCCCCAGGCGGCGTTCGGGATCCGGCAGACGAACGAGCTCCAGCAGCTCCAGCACCCGCCTGCGCATGGCCGCACCGCGCAGTCCGCGGTGGATCGCAAGGTTCTCGCCGATCTGCTTCTCCACGGTGTGCAGCGGGTTCAGCGAGGTCATCGGTTCCTGGAAGATCATGCCGACCTCGCCGCCGCGCATCTGCCGCAGGCGCGCGTCGTCGGCCCCCAGGACGTCCCCGCCGCGGTAGCGTATGCGCCCCGCCGGGTGGCTGGCATGGGGATACGGCAGCAGCCCGAGCACGGACATGGCGGTCACCGACTTGCCCGAGCCGCTCTCCCCCACCAGCGCGAGGGTCTCGCCGCCGCGAACCGTGAGGTCGACGCCGTGAACCACGACCTGCCGGCCGAAGGCAACCTGGAGTCCCTCGATGGCGAGCAGGGGGACGTCAGCCATCCATGCCCCCCTGCAGGGTCTTGCGCGGATCGAAGGCGTCCCGGGCGGCCTCGCCGATGAACACCAGCAGCGAGAGCATCACCGCCAGGGCGACGAACGCGGTGATACCGAGCCACGGGGCCTGGAGATTGGCCTTGCCCTGGGCCAGCAGCTCACCCAGCGACGGCGCCCCCGGCGGCATCCCGAATCCGAGGAAGTCCAGCGACGTGAGCGCCGTGATCGCACCGGTCATCACGAAGGGCACGAAGGTGATGGTGGCGACCATGGCGTTGGGCAGCACGTGCCGGGCGATGATCACCCCGTCGGAGACGCCCAGTGCCCGGGCGGCCTTGACGTAGTCGAAGTTGCGCACGCGCAGGAACTCCGCGCGCACCACCCCGACCAGCTGGGTCCAGCTGAACAGCAGCAGGATCAGCAGCAGCCACCAGAAGCCGGGCTGCACGAAGCTGGAGAGGATGATGATGACGTACAGCGCCGGCAGCCCGGACCAGATCTCGATCGCCCGCTGGCCGAGGAGGTCCGTCCAGCCGCCGAAATACCCCTGCACGGCGCCGGCGGCGACACCGATGACCGAGCTGGTCAGTGTCAGCAGCAGGCCGAAGAGCACGGAGATGCGAAAGCCGTAGATCAGCCGTGCGGCGACATCCCGGCCCTGGTCGTCGGTGCCGAGCCAGTTGTCCGCGCTCGGCGGCGCCGGCGCGGGGACCGGCAGATCGTAGTTGATGGTGTCGTAGCTGTAGGGGATCGGCGGCCACAGTATCCAGCCCCTCGCTTCGATCAGCTCCTGCACGGCGGGATCGCGGTAGTCCGCCGTGGTGGGCAGGAAGCCGCCGAAGGTGGTCTCGGGATAGTCCGCCACCACGGGGAAATACGCGGCGCCGTCGTACCACACGAACAGGGGCTGATCGTTGGCGATGACCTCGGCGAACAGGGTCAGCACGAACAGCGCCATGAACAGCCACAGCGAGTACCAGCCGCGGCGGTTGCGCCGGAACTGCTGCCAGCGCCGGCGGTTGATCGGGCTCAGGCGCGATCCGCGCATGCCCCCCCCGATGGCCGTGCAGCACGGCCGCTGTCTGCCCCCGGGCATGCCTTTCGCCGCTGCATGCGTTCAGCCCTCCCGGGTCTCGAAGTCGATGCGCGGGTCCACCAGCACGTAGGTGAGATCGCCGATCAGGTTCAGGATCAGCCCGAGCAGCGTGAAGATGAACAGTGTCCCGAACACCACGGGGTAATCGCGGTTGACCACCGACTGGAATCCGAGCAGGCCGAGCCCGTCCAGCGAGAAGATCACCTCGATCAGCATCGCGCCGGTGAACAGGATGCTCACGAACGCCGCGGGCATCCCCGCGATGACCACCAGCATGGCGTTGCGGAAGACGTGCCCGTAGAGCACCCGGCGCTCGCTCACCCCTTTGGCCCGCGCGGTGACCACGTACTGCTTGTGCACCTCCTCCATGAAGGAGTTCTTGGTGAGCATGGTCAGGCTCGCGAAGCCGCCGATGACCATGGAGATCACCGGCAGGGTGATGTGCCAGAAGTAGTCCGCGATGCGCGCGGGCCACGACAGTGCGGCCCAGTTCTCCGAGGTCAGTCCGCGCAGCGGGAACCAGTCGAGGTAGGTCCCGCCGGCGAATAGCACGATCAGCAGGATGGCGAACAGGAACCCCGGCACCGCGTAGCCGACGATCACCACGCCGGAGGTCCACACGTCGAAGCGGCTGCCGTCGCGCACCGCCTTGCGGATCCCCAGGGGGATGGAGACGAGATACACGATCAGCGTCGTCCACAACCCCAGCGAGATGGAGACCGGCAGCTTGTCGATGATCAGATCGAGCACGCTGCGGTCACGGTAGAAGCTCTCGCCGAAATCCAGCCGCAGGTAGTCGCCCACCATCTTGAGGAAGCGCTCGTAGGCCGGACGGTCGAAGCCGAACTGATGGCGCAGCTCCTCGATCAGCTCCGGCGGCAGCCCCTGCGCACCCCGGTAACCCGAGCCGGTGTCGCTGCCGTCCCCGCCACGGGTATCGCCGCTGCTGCCGGCGAACTGGCTGGTGCTCAGATCGGTGGTGCCGCGCACCTGCGCGGCGATCTGCTGCACCGGGCCACCCGGGGCGAACTGAACGATCACGAAGTTCAGCAGCAGGATCCCGAGCAGGGTCGGGATCATCAGCAGCAGGCGTCGCGCGATATAGGCGGGCATCCCCTCAGCCGGCTCCCCCCTCCGGCGGCGACGGCGCCGCCGGCACGTGAATACTGTTCAGCGCCTCCTCGAGCAGCGCGTCCACGTCGGGGGTCACGCCGCCCTCGCTGGCGCCGCTGACCTGGTCGCTGGTCAGCGCCACGCGTGCGGTCTTCTCCACACCCTCGATGAACAGGGTCTGCAGGTCGGCGTCGCCGCGCAGGCCCTCATCGCCGTTCCAGAACACCGAGAGCAGGGCCACGTTGGCCGCGTTGGCCCGCTCCCGGACCCGCTCGGTGATGCGTTCCGCGCCGTGCATCAGTGCGTCCGACATGCTCGCACCTCCTTGGTTCCCTGCCCGGCCGTCACTGCGACAGTGCCGCCGCCTTCTCCGGATTCACCCACCAGCTGTCCAGCGCCAGTCCGTAGGGCGGGTTCCTGGCGGGCTGGCCGAACTTGTCCCAGTAGACCAGCCGGAAACTGCCGGAGTACCAGTGGGGCACCACATAGAACCCCCACAGGAGCGCCCGGTCCAGCGCCCGCGTACGCGTGACCAGCGCCTCGCGGTCGGGCGCATGGATGACCTTGTCGACGAGCGCGTCGATCGCGGGGCTGCAAATGCCGGCATAGTTCTGACTGCCCGGCGTCTTCGCCGCCTCGCAGCCCCAGTAGGCACGCTGCTCGTTACCCGGAGAGAGCGACTGGGCGATGCGCTCGGCGATCATGTCGTACTCGAAGCGCTGGACCCGGTTCTGGTACTGGGTCGGATCCACCGTCCGCACGCTGGCGTCGATCCCCAGCCGCTCGAGGTTCTTCACGAAGGGCAGCGTGACCCGCTCCATCGAGGCGCTGTCGAGCAGGATTTCGAAGGACAGCGGCTTGCCGGTATCCTCGTTGACCATGCGCCCGTCGCGGATGGCGTAGCCGGCATCATTCAGCAGCGCCACCGCGCGGCGCAGGTTATCCCGCAGGCCGCCCTCGCCGGCGGTACTCGGCGGCGTGTAGGCCTTGCTGAACACACGCTCGGGAAGCTGGTCGCGCCATGGCTCCAGGAGCTTCAGCTCCGCCCCTGAGGGCTTGCCCCGTGCGGCCAGCTCGGAGTTCGCGAAATAGCTGTCCAGGCGCTTGTAGGCGCCGTAGAACAGATTGCGGTTGGTCCACTGGAAATCGAAGGCGTAGCCGATGGCCTCACGCACCCGGGGGTCCTGGAATACAGGCCGGCGCGTGTTGAAGAACCACCCCTGCACGCCGAAGGGCAGGTTATGGTCGATGGACTGCTTGACCAGCCGCCCTTCCTCCAGCGCGGGGATGTTGTAGGCGGTGGCCCAGTTCTTGGCCACGTTCTCGATGCGCATGTCGTAGGCCCCGCCCTTGAGCGCTTCCACCGCGACGGTGGCGTCGCGGTAGTAGTCGTAGCTGATGCGCTCGAAGTTGTAGCGCCCGCGGTTCACGGGCAGGTCCTTCGCCCAGTAGTCGTCCACGCGCTCATAGACGATACGCTTGCCGGGATCGACCTCGGCGATGCGGTACGGGCCGCTGCCTAGCGGCGGATCCAGCGTGGTCTTGTCGAAATCACGCTCCGCCCAGTAGTGCTTGGGCAGGATCGGGAGCTGACCGAGGATGAGCGGCAGCTCGCGGTTGTCTCCGCTGGCGAAATGGAAGGTCACCGTGTGCGCATCCTCCACGTCCACGCCGGTGACATCCTTGTAGTAGGAGCGGTACTGGGGATGCCCCTTCTCCTTGAGGATGCGGAAGCTGAAGGCCACGTCCTCGGCGGTGATGGGTTCGCCGTCGTGAAAGCGCGCCGCCTTGCGCAGGCGGTAACGCACCCAGGTGCGATCCGGGGCGATCTCGATGTCCTTCGCCACCAGCCCGTACTCGGTAAACGGCTCGTCCAGCGAGCGCACGGTCAGGGTGTCGTAGGTCCGGGTGAGGTCCGCCGCCGGATTACCCTTGAGGATGAAGGGGTTGAGGCTGTCGAAGGTCGCGGCGACGGTGTTCGCCAGCCGCAGCGTGCCGCCCTTGGGGGCATCCGGGTTGACGTAATCGAAATGCTCGAATCCGGACGGATACTTGGGGCTGCCGTACATGGCCACGGCATGCGCGGCCATCGCGGCCGGTGCGGCAGCGAGCACGAGTACGCCGGCACACAGCTTCGCCAGGACCTTCATCGGCGAGGACTCCTCACGGACACATTGCCGGGCATAGTAGCACTCCATCACGAGGCGCCAACACTCGCCCCACCCCGCGGCCGCCACGCTCGTGTACCATTCCCCTGCGGGACCCCGGCCGCCGGCGCGGCCGGGGTGGGCTATCACTTCAGACAGAGACTAGGGACGAGCCGATGGGTTTTCTCGATGGCAAGAAGGCACTGATCGTCGGCGTGGCGAGCAACCGCTCCATCGCCTGGGGGGTTGCCGAGGCCATGGCCGAGCAGGGTGCGGAAATCGCGCTGACCTACCAGAACGACAAGCTCAAGCCGCGGGTCGAGCAGTGTGCGCAGGCGTGTGGCAGCAGTATCGTGCTGCCGCTGGACGTCAGCCGTGACGAGGATATCGAGGCGGTGTTCGCCGAGCTCGAGCGCCAGTGGGACGGCCTGGACATCGTGGTCCACGCGGTGGGCTACGCGCCCCGCGAGGAGCTCGAGGGCTCGTTCGTGGACAACACCACCCGCGAGGGCTTCCGCACCGCCCAGGACATCTCCGCCTACAGCTTCGTGGCGCTGGCCAGGCGGGCACGGCCCATGATGAAGGGCCGCCAGGGCAGCCTGCTGACCCTGACCTACCTCGGCGGTGAACGCGCCCTGCCGAACTACAACGTCATGGGGCCGGCCAAGGCGGCGCTGGAGGCGTCGGTGCGCTATATGGCCTACGACCTCGGCCCGGAGGGTACGCGGGTGAACGCCATCTCCGCCGGCCCCATCCGCACCCTGGCGGCCTCGGGGATCGGCAACTTCCGCAAGATGCTGGACTACAACGCCCAGGCGGCACCGCTGCGGCGCAACGTCACCCCGGAGGACGTGGGCAAGGCGGGGGCGTTCCTGTGCTCCGACCTCGCCTCCGGCATTACCGGCGAGGTGGTCCACGTGGATGCGGGTTTCCACGCCGTGGCACTGTCCGGCGCCGAGTTCGAGTAAGGCATACCCAGCGCGGTGCCGGAACCCCGGCGCCGCGCTGGACGGCCGGCAGTGAGTCCCCGGCCTAGAGGCGGTCCTCGTAGATGGTGACGTCCGTCTCGGCGCGCAACGCCTCGACCAGGGCCGAACCGACACTGGCCGCATCGAGCTGCCCCAGACGCTGACGCAGCTGCTCGCGCTGCGCATCGGGCACGTCATCCAGGCTGCCGTCACGCACACCGCTCAGCAGGACCACCGCGTAGTCGCCGTCCGCCAGGCTGACCCCGGCACGAGTCGTCCCGCCGTCCCCGGGATGGGCCATACGGAAGAGCCGGTCGGTAACCGCACGCGGTAGCCCGCCGCCACCGTCACGGCCGACCCAGCCGAACGCCTTGTAGTCGACACCGCCACCACCGGCAGCGAGGTCCTCCGCCGTGGTGCCGTCGGCGAGCTTGTTCTCCAGCGCCTCGCCGCGCTCGCGGGCGAGGGTCGCGGTGTGCTCCGAGACGAAACGCTCACGCACCTGATCGCGGACCTCATCGAACGGCAGCGTGGTCGCGGGACGCTGATCGGCGATACGCACGACCACCGAGCGATTGTCGCCGAGCTTGATGAGCTCGCTGTTCATCCCGTCGTCCAGGACGTTCTTGGAGAAGGCCGCCTCCATCACGGACTGGTTCGAGGTGATGCCGTCGTCGCCCCCCTGGCGCGAGACCCAGTCCGTGGTCTGCACGGCCACACCCGCCGCTTCAGCGGCAGGCTCCAGGCTCTGCGGATTCTCGTAGGCGACGTTGGCGAACTCGTTGCGTACCTCGGCGTAGCGCTGCTCCGCCTTCTCCGAGGCGATCTCCTTGCGCAGGGTGTCGCGCACGGCCTCGAACGGCTTCACCTCGCGCTCGCGCACATCGGAGACACGGATCAGGTGCCAGCCGAAATCGGTACGCACCGGCTCGCTGACCGCACCCTCGTCCAGGGAGAACGCCGCCTTCGCCATCGGCTCGGAGAGATCGCCCCGGGCGACCCAGCCGAGGGAGCCGCCGTCGTCGGCGGAGCCCGTGTCGTCCGAGTACTCCCGGGCCGCCGCGGCAAAATCGATGTCGCCGCCCACGATCCGCTCACGCAGGTCCGCCACGCGCTTGCGGGCGGCCTCGACGTCGTCCCTGGAGGCATCGTCCGGCACCTGGACGAGAATATGCTGCACCTGCCGCTCGCCACCCTGGACGAAGCGGCTGTCGCGCTCGGACTCGTAGCGCTTGCGCACCGCCTGGTCACTGACATCGATGCTGGCGGCGAGCTCGTCCCGGGAGAGCGACACGTAGGCGAGCCTGACCTGCTGCGGCCGCTGCCAGGCGTCGGTATGGGCGTCGTAGTACTCGCGCAGCGTATCCCCGTCAACGCTCACCTGATCGCGGAAGGCGGCGGCGTCAACCCGCAACCAGGCCACGTTGCGCTGCTGGCGCTGCAGGGCAACGAACCGCGCGAGCTGCTCATCGGTAACGATCACCGAGCCGGTGACACCCTGGCGCAGCTGGCCGGTGGCCCCCTGCTGGCGCAGCCGGGCCTCGTACTGCTCCGGTGTCATGCCGTTCTGGCGAAGCACCGCCTGATAACGCTGCTGGGAGAACTCGCCGTTGGCCTGGAACGCCTGCTGTGAGCGGATCTGGCGGCGCAGGGCCGCATCGGTGAGCCGCAGGCCGTGCTCCCGCGCATAACTGTCGAGCACGGTGGAGTCGATGAGGTTATCCAGGGCACGGCGCCGCAGGACACCGTCACCGAACATGGACGGATCGTACTGGTCGCCGAGCATCTGCTGCAGGCGCCGGCGCTGCTGCTGGACCGCGCGGTCGAGCTGCTGCGAGGTGATCTCGTGGCCCGCGACCTCGGCGACAGGCGGATTGCTCCCGCCGGTGAAGTAGTTATAGACGCCGAAAAGCGCGAAGGGGACGATCAGGACCGCTACGATGACGTAGGCGATCCAGCCCCTGGTATTGTCACGAATAGCCTGAAGCATCGTCACCAACCATGCCGACTGGGGTTGTACACGTCCCCCGGGAGACAACCCGTGTTTTCCGGGGTTCCGGACAGCAAAAAGGCGCCGCGCGGGCGCCTTTCTGGAGTGCTGGGATAATTCGGTGGCGGAGCGGACGGGACTCGAACCCGCGACCTCCGGCGTGACAGGCCGGCATTCTAACCAGCTGAACTACCGCTCCGTTTTTGGTGGGTGGTGAGGGGATCGAACCCCCGACATTCGCCTTGTAAGGGCGACGCTCTCCCAGCTGAGCTAACCACCCCAACTGAGATTCGCTAGTTTACCGCATCCTTGAGCGCTTTACCAGCCTTGAAGCCGGGAACCTTGGACGCGGGAATGTTGATGGTCTCGCCCGTGCGCGGGTTGCGCCCGGTGCGCGCGGCACGCTCACGCACCGTAAAGGTGCCGAAGCCCACCAGCGTGACCTGATCCCCCTCGCGAAGCGCGTCGGCGACGGAATCGACGAAAGCATCGACGGCACGGGTGGCCGCCGCCTTGGAAATGTCCGCAGACTGCGCGACCGCTTCGATCAACTCGGATTTATTCATCAGAACGATTCCCCTTGGTGTTCTTTTATGGACCAACCCATTGCCCGCGACTCTGGCTGGTGCCGGCCGCGTCGGCAAAGCACCGCGGCGTAAGCCTTCCCGCATCCTAGCGTCACCTACGGAGACACACAACTCCGGGGGCGCGGACCCCTGGGACGTCCTGTTCCTATCCACCGCGTTCGATCCGCAAAGGGGATGCCCCGCACGGGGTCAACGGGAGGATAACCGTCCCGCCGTTCACCGGCGGGACGATTTATAGCAATGCCCCCGAAACGTGTCAACGCCGGGGCCACGCGCGGCTCAGTGGGTGCGGGCACCCTCGCGCTTGCGACGGCCCTTGCGCGGGGTCTCGGCCTCGCCGGCCTCCGGCTCCGCCTTGCCCGCGGGCTCCGGCCGGCGGATCAGGGCCACGTCCAGGACCTCGTCGATCCAGCGCACCGGGCGGATATCGAGTTTGCCCTTGATATCCTTGTTGATCTCGGCGAGATCCTTGCGGTTCTCCTCCGGGATCAGCACCGTCTTGATGCCCCCGCGCAGCGCCGCCAGAAGCTTCTCCTTGAGCCCGCCGATGGGCAGCACCTCACCGCGCAGGGTGATCTCGCCGGTCATCGCCACGTCCGCCCTCACAGGGATGCCCGTGAGCGCGGAGACCAGCGCCGTGCACATGCCGATGCCCGCGCTGGGGCCGTCCTTCGGGATCGCCCCCTCCGGCACGTGGACATGGATGTCACGGTTCTGGTGGAACTCCGGATCCACGCCCAGGGCCTCGGCCCGGCTGCGGACCACCGTGCGTGCCGCCTCGATGGACTCGCGCATGACCTCGCCGAGCTGACCGGTGTTGGTCAGCCTGCCCTTGCCGGGGACCACCGCCGACTCGATGGTGAGCAGCTCGCCGCCCACCTCGGTCCATGCCAGGCCGGTCACACGCCCGATCTGGTCACCCTCCTCGGCCACACCGTAACGGTAGCGCCGCACGCCGAGGTAGCGATCGATATTCTGGGTGGTGACCCGCACGGTCTCGGTCTTGCCTTTCTTCTTGGCCCCGGTGACCACCTCGCGGACGACCTTGCGCGCGATCTTGGCGACCTCGCGCTCGAGGTTACGCACGCCCGCCTCGCGGGTGTAGTAGCGCACGATGTCGCGCACCGCATTGGCGCTGATGTCCAGCTCCCCCTTGCGCAGGCCGTTGGCCTTGATCTGCTTGGGGACGAGATAGCGCTCGGCGATGTTGATCTTCTCCTCCTCGGTGTAGCCCGGCAGCCGGATGACCTCCATCCGGTCCAGCAGCGGCGCGGGGATATTCATGGTGTTCGCGGTACACACGAACATCACGTCCGAGAGGTCGAAGTCCACCTCGAGATAGTGGTCGTTGAAGGTGGTGTTCTGCTCGGGGTCGAGGACCTCGAGGAGCGCCGAGGCCGGGTCACCGCGGAAATCCATCGCCATCTTGTCCACCTCGTCGAGGAGGAAGAGCGGATTGCGGTTACCCACCTTGGAGAGCTTCTGCATGATCTTGCCCGGCAGCGCGCCGATGTAGGTCCGGCGGTGGCCGCGGATCTCCGCCTCGTCGCGCACACCGCCGAGGGACATGCGAACGAACTTGCGGTTGACCGAACGGGCAATGGACTGGCCCAGCGAGGTCTTGCCGACGCCGGGCGGCCCCACCAGGCAGAGGATCGGACCCTTGAGCTTGCGCACGCGCTTCTGCACGGCGAGATACTCGAGGATGCGCTCCTTCACCTTCTCCAGGCCGTAGTGGTCGGTGTCGAGGATGTGCTGCGCGCGATCCAGGTCGTGGCGCACGCGGGTGCGCTTCTTCCACGGCACGCTCACCATCCACTCGAGGTAGTTGCGCACCACCGTCGCTTCCGCGGACATCGGCGACATGAGCTTGAGCTTGTTCAGCTCCTGGTCCGCCTTCTCGCGGGCCTC
This sequence comes from Arhodomonas sp. KWT, assembly GCF_010993615.1. Taxonomy (NCBI): domain Bacteria; kingdom Pseudomonadati; phylum Pseudomonadota; class Gammaproteobacteria; order Chromatiales; family Ectothiorhodospiraceae; genus Arhodomonas; species Arhodomonas sp. KWT. The sequence continues at coordinate 47,584 of NZ_WNXE01000005.1, forward strand.
CTGGGGCATGCCGGAGTCGGCGATCTTGTTCTCGAGGTCCTCGACCTCGTTGGGGACGTCCTCGAGCTCGCCCAGCTCCTTCTGAATGGCCTTCATCTGCTCATTCAGGTAGTACTCGCGCTGGGACTTCTCCATCTGCTGCTTGACGCGCCCGCGGATGCGCTTCTCCACCTGAAGGATATCGAGCTCGCCCTCGATCAGCGCCATTAGGTGCTCGAGGCGCGCGCGCACGTCCTCGATCTCGAGGGTGCGCTGCTTCTCCTCGATGGACAGCGACATGTGTGCGGCGACGGTATCTGCCAGGCGGCCGGGTTCGTCGATGCCCTGCAGCGAGGAGAGGATCTCCGGCGGCACCTTCTTGTTGAGCTTGACGTACTGCTCGAACAGCGACATCAGCGAGCGCATCATCACGTCGAGCTCGCGGTCGCCCTCGCCGGTGATCTCCGGGATCTCCTCGGCGTTGGCGGCAAAGTAGTCGGCGTCCTCCACAAGTGCGGAGAAGCGCGCCCGCTGGCTGCCCTCGACCAGCACCTTCACGGTGCCGTCGGGGAGCTTGAGCATCTGCAGGATGTTGGCGATGGTGCCGATGCCGTAGAGGTCGTCCGGCCCCGGCTCGTCGACCTCCGCACTCTTCTGGGCGACCAGGAAGATACGGCGTTCGCCTTCCATCGCCGCCTCCAGGGCGCGAATGGACTTGTCCCGCCCGACAAACAGCGGGATGACCATATGCGGGTACACCACCACGTCGCGCAGCGGCAGGACCGGCATGCGCCCGGTGACCGGGGTGTTGCGCTCGGCGCTCGATTCGGTGGACATAGGATTCTGGCCCTCGTGCCTGTGCCCGCGACCGCCGCAAGCGCGGCGATCGCGACGATTCGGATGTGGGGGATATGGAGCCGGGCGACTACGCTTTCAACATACGCTCGAAGGCCCGGAACACCCTGCGGGTGCCCGGGCCCGGTTCGGCTCCCCCGGAGCGGGGCGCTCAGTCGGAGGCGGCGGCGGGTTGCTGCTCGGAGCCCTCGTAGATGACGTACGGCCGGGTCTCGCCCCGGATCACCGCGTCGTCAATCACCACCTTGCTGACGTTCTCCATACTCGGGAGATCGTACATGGTGTCGAGCAGCACGTGCTCGATGAGGGTGCGCAGCCCGCGGGCACCGGTCTTGCGCGCGATGGCCTTGCGCGCCACCTCGACGAGGGCCTCGTCGCGGAACTCCAGCTCCACGCCCTCCATGTCGAAGAGCTTGCCGAACTGCTTGACCAGCGCGTTCTTGGGCTCACGCAGAATCCGCACCAGCGCCTGCTCGTCGAGCTCGGCGAGGGTTGCGACCACGGGCATGCGGCCGACGAACTCCGGGATGAGCCCGTAGTTGACCAGGTCCTCCGGCTCCACGTCGCGGAGGGTGTCACCCGTGCTCTTGCGCTCGCTGTTGGCCTTGATGTCGGCGGAAAAGCCGATGCCGCCCTTCTCCGAGCGCTGCTGGATGACCTTTTCCAGCCCCGCGAAGGCACCACCGCAGATGAACAGGATATTGGCGGTGTTGACCTGCAGGAACTCCTGCTGCGGGTGCTTGCGCCCGCCCTGCGGGGGCACGGACGCGGTCGTCCCCTCGATGAGCTTGAGCAGCGCCTGCTGCACACCCTCGCCGGAGACGTCCCGGGTGATGGACGGGTTATCCGCCTTGCGCGAGATCTTGTCGATCTCGTCGATGTAGACGATGCCCTGCTGCGCCTTCTCGACGTCGTAGTCGCACTTCTGCAGCAGCTTCTGGATGATGTTCTCCACGTCCTCGCCGACGTAGCCCGCCTCCGTGAGCGTGGTCGCGTCGGCGATGGTGAAGGGCACGTCCAGCAGCCGCGCCAGGGTCTCCGCGAGCAGGGTCTTGCCCGAGCCGGTGGGGCCGATGAGCAGGATGTTGCTCTTGGAGAGCTCCACGTCGCTCTTGGACTGGCCCGCCTCCATGCGCTTGTAGTGGTTGTAGACGGCAACCGCCAGCACCTTCTTGGCCGGCTCCTGGCCGATCACGTACTCGTCCAGGACCTCCTTGATCTCCTGCGGCTTCGGCAGCCGGCTGCCGGCCCCCGCCGCCTTCTCCTCCATCTCTTCACGAATGATGTCGTTGCACAGCTCGACGCACTCGTCGCAGACGAAAACGGATGGGCCTGCAATCAGCTTGCGCACCTCGTGCTGGCTCTTGCCGCAGAAGGAGCAGTACAGCAGCTTGCCGTTGTCGTCGCCCCTGCCGTTCTCTCTGTCAGTCATTGGTCACCCTCGAACATGGGAGAAGCATTTGCTGAAACCTTGCCTGCATTTTGGCAGGCACGCAAGTACACGCCGACGGCCGCACGGCGGCCTTTCCGGCGCCTTCCAGGGCTGGAGATGGGGGGCGGGGAAGGCAGGTTCAATGCCCGCCCCGGCGATTGTCGCCGGGGCGGGCCGCGGGTCACTCGGTGGCGCCGGCGATGCTGGAGCGGTCCTTGAGCGCGGCGTCGATCAGGCCATACTCCTGGGCCGTTTCCGGATCCATGAAGTTGTCGCGCTCGGTGTCACGCTGGATCGTCTCCATGTCCTGGCCGGTGTGATAGGCAAGGATGCGGTTGAGACGCTCCCGGGTGGAGAGGATCTCACGGGCGTGGATGTCCACGTCCGTGGCCTGGCCCTGGAAGCCACCGAGGGGCTGATGGATCATCACCCGCGAGTTCGGCAGCGCATAACGCTTGCCCGCGGCACCCGCGGCCAGCAGCAGCGAGCCCATGCTCGCGGCCTGGCCGATGCACACGGTGCTCACATCCGGCTTGACGAACTGCATAGTGTCGTAGATTGCCAGACCGGCGGTGACCACGCCGCCGGGACTGTTGATGTAGAGGTGGATATCCTTGTCCGGGTTCTCGGACTCCAGGAACAGCAGCTGCGCGATAAGCAGGTTGGCCTGGTAGTCCTCGACCGGGCCGACCAGGAAGATCACCCGCTCCTTGAGCAACCGCGAGTAGATATCGTAGGCGCGCTCGCCCCGGGCGGTCTGCTCGACCACCATGGGCACGAGCCCGGTGTTCTCGATCTCGCTGCGGATCTGGCCCTCGCGCTCGCTCATCATCATCACTCTCCGGCGGTCTCGTCAGTGGCACGGCCCAGCAGCACGTCAAGGCTCATGGGCTTGTCCGTGATCTGGGCGCGCTCGGCGATCCAGTCAACCACCTGATCCTCCATCACCTGCACCTGCAGGCTCTCCATGAGCTGCTGGTTCTGCATGTAGGCCTGGATCACCTGGTCCGGCTGGCCGTAGCTGCTGGCGATGTCCTGCAGCGCCTGCTGGAGTCGGTTGCGGTCCAGCTCGATCTCGTTGGCGCGCACCACCTCGTTGACCAGCAGGCCGAGCGCGACGCGGCGACGGGCCTCGTCCTCGAACTGGGAGGCCGGCAGGTCCGGCTCCTCGCCCTCGGCACCGTACTGCTGCATGCGCTGCTTGGTCTGCTCGCGCAGCTGCTCGATCTCGCGATCGATGAGCACCTGGGGCAGGTCGATGGGGTTGCGCTCGAGCAGCCCATCCATCACCTGCTCCTTGACCCGGGCGCGCACCGCCTGGTCACGCTCGCGCTCGAGGTTCTCGCGCACGCGCTCGCGCAGCTCCTCGAGACCGTTCTCCATGCCCAGGGCCTTGGCGAACTCGTCGTCGACCTCCGGCAGGTCCGGGGCCTCCACCGTCTTGACGCGGACCTCGAAGGTCGCGGTCTTGCCGGCGATGGTCTCGTCCGGGAACTGCTCGGGGAAGGTGTACTCGATGCGCGTCTCGTCACCGGCCTTCACGTCCACGAGCTCGGCCTCGAACTCCGAGGGCATCTGACCGGAGCCGAGCTGCACCGGCACGTCCTCGCCGCTGTTGCCCTCGAACTCCTCGCCGTCCACGGTGCCGTGGAAGTCGATGGTGACACGGTCACCTTCGTCGGCGGGACGATCCACCTCGCTGTAATCCGCCTGCTGGTGACGCAGACGCTCGATCAGCGCGTCGATGTCCGCATCGCCGATATCCGCGGCGGGGCGCTCGACAGCGACCTCCTCGATCCCCTGGACCTCGACGCTGGGCAGCACCTCGAAGGAAGCCTGGTACTCGAGGTCCTTGCCGGCATCGGTCTGTACCGGCTCGATCTCCGGCGCGGCGGCCGGACGCAGGCCTTCCTGCTCCAGCGCCTCGCTGTAGGTGCTCTGCACCACCTCGTTGAGGACCTCGCCACGGACCTGCTCGCCATAGCGCTGCTGCACCACCTTGAGCGGCACCTTGCCCGGGCGGAAACCGTTCATGCGCACACGCCCGCGCAGGTCCTTCAGCCGGCTCTCGACCTCGCTGTCCACGCGCTCGGAGGGCACCTGCACGCGAATGCGCCGGCCCAGGCCCTCCGTCGTCTCCACGGATACTTGCATCGACTACCACCTCTTGCGCGAACGCCGTGTCCGCGCCTCACGATTCAATGTCTGGTGCGAAAGGCGAGACTCGAACTCGCACGGGGGATTACCCCACTGGGACCTAAACCCAGCGCGTCTACCAATTCCGCCACTTTCGCAGTGTCCGGCGGATTATACAATCCGCGGCGAACCGCGCTAAACGGCCCGCCCACGCGCCGGGCGAGAGACGGTGCGTGGCCTGCAGCCACGCGGTGGACACAGTGCACGCACCGCAAGCGCGCGTATCCTAAACCATCGCGGGGACACACGCGAGCGCCCCAGCCCGGGCGGTGGCGGACACGGCAGTCAGCGCGGGCAGCCGACCGACTCGGCGAGGGTCAGGGCCGCCGGGTCGACACCATCACGCCGGCGACGCAGCGACCAGTCGCCGCCGCCGTCGTCACCGACCCAGCCCCAGCGCCCGGAACGGAAGTCGCCGTTCTTCGAGAGGAAGCGAAAATCGAACCAGCCGGTGCGTGCACCGTTGGTGAAGCGACCGACGAAGCCACTGCCGTCCCACATACCGGCGAGGATCCCCTTGTCGCCGTAGTCACCGACCACGAACAGGTCCCGCGCATACAGGCCCACCGGCCCGTAATCGCTGGTGTAACGTCCGTCAAAGACGTCACGGCCGAGGGACTGGGTATGCGTGGTCCCGCCGTCGCGGGTGAAGTTGCGCAGGCGCGCAGGGGCATCGCCGGTGCGTCTGCCGGTCCAGTTGCCCTGCAGGTCCTTGCCGTGCCAGGCCCACTGACCGCGGAAACGGCCATCGCCGGCACGGGTAAAGCGGAAGATCCCGTTACGCCCGCCGTTGGTGAACACGCCCGCGGCGCACCCCCCGGAGACGCGACCGACCATTACGCCCTTGTCGGCGTAGTCGCCGACCACGAAGGGCCCGGCGCGGTGCAGCCGTAGCTCACCGAAGTCGGTGGACCAGCGCCCGGCGAAGGCGTCCGGATCGGCGCCACCGCCATTCCCGGCACCACTGCCTTTGTTGACGACCCCGTTGGGTAGCTCGACGCCGCTGTCAAGGCCGGGATTCCCGGCGAGCTTGCCGACAGTGCCGTTACCGCCCTGCCCGCCGGCCGAAGCATTCCGGTTGCCGCCGGCTTTGTCACGCGTGTTGCCACCGCGGTCACGACCCGCCGTGTCCACGGCGCGCGTCCGGCCATCCACGTAGACCCGCGCGGCCGCCGGATTATCGAGGCTCACCGAGCGCACGTCGCCGTATACGCGGAAGCCGTCCGCGCCGCTGGAGACGCTCCCCTCCGCCCGACGGCCACGGGCCGTGTCGTTCGAATCGATGCTGACGCGCCGGCCCGCGACGCGGCCGTCCACCGGCTGGACGAAGCGGCCGGCGACCAGACGGTAGCCGGTGCGCCCGGCGGCGGCACCGCCGTCGATCACCACCGTATGGTCCGGCGCGCTCTCCTTGGCGGAGACACGGTACTTCATCGCCTTCACCGCGCTCTTGCCCTGCAGTGCGACAGTGACGATGTACCCGCGTACGCCGGTGAGACGACGGTGCCAGGTCCGGCCCTGGTTGCCGCGGCCACGGTCGATGGTGAAGCTCCAGAGCTTCTCGCCGTCGACGAGCCCGTCATCGCCGGGCGGGGCGAAGCGGCAGACCGTGACCTCCGTTCGACCCTTGTTGCGGCGCTCATCGCGCTTGCCCAGGGAGAGGTCGAGCATGAAGGCGCCCACCGGCGCCGGCGTGATGTACATGCGGCTGCCCGGGCCACGGATGGTGCCCTCGTAGGACGCCCCGAGAACCATTTTGCGCGGGCCTATGGTGCCCCAGCCGTTGCGGTTCATGCGGTTCCAGGCCGCAATCATGCCCTTGGTTGCCCGGTCGGCTGCCTCGCTCTTGCCAAGGCAGCCGGCGTAGATCGCCGCGGAGGCCGGCAGGGAGACACCGCCGGTTGCGACCGCGGCGCCGGCAGTACCGACGGCACAGCCAACCGCCTTGGCGACCTGGTCGTAACGGTCCCACAGGTCGGCAGCGGCCTTGGCGGGGGTCCGGCAGTTGCCGGCGTGGACGACGGACATACCCGCCAGAAGACCGGCGAGCACAGCGGTGGCGGCGGCGAACAGGCGTTTGCTGGTGTTCATCGCGGCTCTCCTCATGCAGCAGCGTTTGGCGGCGCCCGGCATCAGCCCTGCCGTGCGGGGCCGCTCGCGAGTGCCTCACCCAGCCGGCGGCCGAGCTCGGCGAGCGCCGACAGCCTGGCGGCGACGGCGCGGGAATGATCTCCGGGAACCGGCCGCCGGACCGCCGGCTCGGGAAAGAAGGCCGCCTCCGTCTCGATCGTGACCAGACATACATCATCGACCACTGCGGCGCGCACGGCACCGAAAGGCCGGAGGGCCTTCAACGCCTCGGCCAGGCCGGCGTCGAGCAGCCGCGAGGCCAGCACGGCGTTGTCCGCCCGAACCTCCAGTCCGGCACCGCGCAGCCCGGCATGAGAGACAAGAGCCAGCCCGGATGCCGGCGCACGAACCGCCTCGCGGACCGCGCCCACGATTCGCCCGCCGTCGGGTCCGACCCGGACGCTCACCCCCGGATCGCCGGACAGCCGCGCCCGGACCGCCAGGCCGGTGAACACCCGTCCACGCCCCTCGCGGCCGCGACGCAGCTCGACCTCCGCCGCCTGCAGCCGCACGCCGCTGAAGGTCCCCGCCAGCAGATGGGTCCGGGTACCACTGTGATACGCGGGGACCAGGTCCATCTCACGGAAGCCGTCAAAGGCGAGGCCGGGACCGCGGTAGGCGTAGTCGGTGAACCCCGCCTCCTGCGCGAGCGCGGGATAGAGCATTTCGGCGACGTGCCGTCGCCAGCGGTTGGGACCGCCGCGACCGATCATCCAGGCGGGGACGCCCCCCACGATCAGCGCCATTGCCAGGATCACGAGCCGGTCCTCGACGGTATCCGCACCGGCGAAGAAGACACCGAATACCGCGACGACCATCACCGCGAGCACCACCAGGCGGGACACCAACCGCCGGAGCTCGCGTCGGCGTTCGTCCTCAAGCGCCCGCACGAGCGTCTCGCGGTCCGGATCGCCTGCCACGCTCACCGCCCCGCCTCCTCACCGCTTCGCCGGCACGGTGATGCCGAGATCCAGTGCATCGTAGGCACCGCCGACCGCGGCGACCGCACCGTCGCGACCGCGGCCGCCCTCGCCCATGCGCTGCTGGAGGATCCTGCCGGTTTCGACGTCGACGACGCGCGCGACCGCCATGTGAGTACCGTCGCCGCCCAGGCGGTAGATCTCGAAGTCGAGGAGATAGCGCGCACCCTCCAGGCTGCCGGGCGCGACATCACAGGGATCGGGCATCGACCGGGCGGCCCGGCGGGGCTGCCGGTCCGCCGTCAGCCACATGGACACATGCCGCGAGCCCTGCTTCACGTCGCTCCAGAGATAGTCGCCGAACGCCCCCGGATCGGTGGCGGCCCCCACCGCGGTCAGCGCCGAGGCGACCACGCCCAGGGCCCGGCCACCGGAGATATCCCCGCCGGCGCCACCGGCCCGCCCGTCAGCGCCGCCACCCCGCTTCGGCGGCGCTGACTCGACGGAGCCCGATGCCTCGAGCAGGCGCATGGTGACCCGCGCCTCCATGCTCATGCCCTGACACTGCCCGGTATAGGTGCCCTCCAGCCGGCGCTGCCCGGGGCTCAGCCGCCAGTGGGTGACGCAGCTGTCGGCCTTGGTGGTCGCCGTGTACACCCCGGCATCCGGATCCAGCGTGAAGGTCGCCGGTGGCTTGCCCTGCGGCGCGAACACGAAACCGGACTGACACCACCGCGCACTGAGCACCCCCTCGTGACGCTGGGTAATGCCGATCGCCTCCAGACGCGCGACACTCACCCAGCGCCCCGGCACCGGCCGGGGCACGGCGGCGGCCAGGGCAGGCAGCGCCACGGCGGCGGCGAGGATGGCGAGCGGGACAATACGCTGTCTCATGGCGACGAGCTCCGGTGGCCTGGACACCCGGCCGCGGCGCCCCGCGCCACGGTCCCCGGGTGACACCCTAGCGCCCCGGCACTTACGTCGCACTTACCACCGGCCACCGGCCACCGGCCACCGGCAGGGATTATTCCGTCATCGCCACGGGATCCGGCTGCCGGACCCGGCAGCCACAAAGGGAATGCAAAGGCGCAAAGAAAAGGGGCAGGCCCGTGGGCCTGCCCCTTTCAGCGGTATGGTGGGCCGTCAAGGACTCGAACCTTGAACCAACTGATTAAGAGTCAGCTGCTCTACCAATTGAGCTAACGGCCCGTATTGTTTGGGGTGAGCGATGGGGCTTGAACCCACGACCTCCGGAGCCACAATCCGGTGCTCTACCAACTGAGCTACGCCCACCATTGTCGAATCGGCCAATCCCTCGAATCTGGCGCGCCCGGCGGGATTCGAACCCGCAACCCTCGGCTTAGAAGGCCGATGCTCTGTCCGGTTGAGCTACGGGCGCTTGACCCACAGCCCCAAGCGTCGGCACACCCGCCGGGTCGCCTGGCCAGTGCGGCGACGGTACTGGTCGGGGTGGAGGGATTTGAACCCCCGACATCCTGCCCCCAAAGCAGGCGCGCTACCAGACTGCGCTACACCCCGTGCTTCTCGTGCCGGGTCACGCCGGGCAGGCCTTACAGCCGTCGCTGCAGACGGCGGAATACTACGCAGAGCCCCCGCCGCCGTCAAGCGTTCGAGTTGAGCGGCCGGCGCCCAAGTGCGAGAATTCGGCGCCTTACTCGCCGGTCACTGTCCACCCGGAGGTTATAGCACATGAACGCGCGCATCATCGACGGCAAGGGGATCGCCGCAGCGCTGCGAAAGCGCATCGCGGGGGACGTGGCGGAGCGCGGCGACCAGGGGCGGCGCCCCCCGGGACTGGCGGTGATCCGGGTCGGCGACGACCCCGCCTCGCAGGTCTACGTGCGCATGAAGCGCCGCGACTGCGCCGAGGTGGGCATCCGCTCCATCGACCACGACCTCCCGGCCGACCTCCCGGAGGCGGACCTGCTCGCCCTGGTCGAGCGGCTCAACGCCGACGACGAGGTCGACGGGATCCTCGTCCAGCTCCCGCTGCCCGGGCACATGGACGCCCAGAAGGTGATCGAGACCATCGACCCCGCCAAGGACGTGGACGGCTTCCACCCGGTGAACGTCGGGCGCCTGACCCTGCGCCTGCCGGGCCTGCGCTCGTGCACGCCCCACGGCGTGATGACCCTGCTCGAGCACACCGGCGTCGACCTCACCGGCCTGGACGCGATCGTCATCGGGCAGTCCAACATCGTGGGCCGGCCCATGGCGCTGGAGCTGCTGAACGCGCGCTGCACCGTGACCATCTGCCACAGCCGCACCCGCAACCTCGCGGAGAAGGTCCGTGCCGCGGACGTGGTGGTCGCCGCCGTCGGCCGCCCGGGCTTCGTCGCCGGCGACTGGATCAAGCCCGGCGCGGTGGTGATCGACGTCGGCATCAACCGCGACGAGGAAGGCCGCATGGTGGGCGACGTCGACTACGCCGCGGCCGCCGAGCGTGCGGCCTGGATCACGCCGGTCCCGGGCGGCGTGGGCCCGATGACCCGCGCCACCCTGCTGGAGAACACGCTCGAGGCCGCCGACGCCCGCGCCCGCTGATCACGTCACCCGGTCGAGCAGGCGCAGCCGCGCGATGCGGTTGATCTCCGCCACGGCGGTGCGCCGCTCCTCGTCCGGGCCGTTCTCCAGGCGGCGCCCGAAGGACTCCAGGATCGTCCCGCGGTCATGGCCCTTGACCGCCATCACGAAGGGCATGTTGAACCGCTCCCAGTACTCCCGGTTGAGCCGCTGGAAGCGTTCGTACTCCTCCTGCGTGCACTGATCCAGGCCCGCCCCGGCCTGCTCCCGGGCGGAGTCGTCGGTCAGCCCGCCCTGCACCGCCGCCTTGCCCGCGAGGTCCGGGTGGGCGCGGATTACCTCGAGCTGGTCCTCCGCGGAGGCAGCATTGAGCACCGCCGCCATCGTCGCCGCGAGCGAATCCGGGGTGTCCTCGGTGACGCTCAGGCCGCGCCGGTACGCCTGCCGGGCAATCCACGGCGAGTGCTCGTAGACGTCGCCGTAATGGGCGACGAAATCGTCTTCGTTGAGCTGACTCGGTCTCGGTTCCAGTACGCCTTCCGCCATGACTTCCCCCATAACTCATTTCCGGCTGGCATCACCAGCCGGCCAAAAATGTATACACTTTTGTTTGCGTTTGTCGACAACGTGTTTTATACCTCCCAACGGACGGCCACCGGGACCACCGTCACCCACCCGCTGACGAGCGAATAACGAGGAGGAGAGTGCCATGGGCCGACTCACCACCCATATACTGGATACCGCCCACGGCCGCCCCGGCTCCGGGATCCGCATCGCGCTGGCACGGGTCGAGGACAACGTGCTGACCCCGCTGACCGACGCCGTGAGCAACGACGACGGCCGCGTGGATGGCCCCCTGCTCGAAGGCGACGCCTTCCGGGCCGGGCAGTACCAGCTCGTCTTCCAGGTCGGCGAGTACTTCGACCGGCTGGGCCTGCCCGGCGACGCGCCCCGCTTCCTCGACGAAGTGGTGGTGCGTTTCGGCATCGCCCATGCCGACGAGCACTATCACGTGCCGCTGCTCATCTCACCCTACAGCTACACCACCTACCGGGGCAGTTAAAGACCGCCGGCCGCACGAGACTCACGGGGACCCTCGGATATGGAAGCGCATCTGATGGAGTGGGCGAACCTGCTGGTTCGCTGGATCCACCTGATCGTGGGCATCGCCTGGATCGGGGCGTCGTTCTACTTCAACTGGCTGGAGAACAACCTCGAACGCACGGGCAAGCCCGCGGGGATCGCCGGCAATCTCTGGGCCGTGCACGGCGGCGGCTTCTACTTCGTCGAGAAGTACGCGGTGGCACCGCCGCAGCTGCCCGAGACCCTGCACTGGTTCAAGTGGGAGGCCTACTTCACCTGGATCAGCGGTTTCACCCTGCTGATCATCGTCTACTACCTCAACGCACAGACGATGATGGTCAATCCGGCGGTCGCCGCCCTCCAGCCCTGGCAGGCGGTGGCCATTGGCATCGCCACGCTGGTGGCCGCCTGGCTTGTCTACGACGGCCTCTGCCGGTGGCTGGGCGAGCGCCCGCGGCTGCTCGCGGCGCTGATCACCGTACTCATCGTGCTCCTGGCGTGGGGGCTGAGCACCGTGTTCAGCGGCCGCGCCGCCTACATCCACGTGGGCGCCGCCATCGGCACCTGCATGGTGGCGAACGTGTTCTTCGTCATCATCCCCTCACAGAAGGAGCTTGTGCGGGCCATGGAGGAAGGCCGCTCGCCGGATCCGCGCTATGGCAAGAACGGCCTGCTGCGCAGCCGCCATAACAACTACCTCACCCTGCCGGTACTGTTCATCATGATCAGCAACCACTTCCCCGGCACCTACGCGGCGGCATGGAACTGGGCGATCCTGGCGGCGGTATCGATCATCAGCGTGGCCGTGCGCCACTACTTCAACATCCGTCACCGGCCCGGTGCGGCGAAGCAGTTCATACTGCCCGCGAGCGCGCTGGCCTTCGCCGCGGTAGTCGCCGTTCTGAGCCCGCCGGTCCGCTCGATGCTGACGGGCGACGGGACCGGCGGGACAGTGAGCGAGGTCAGCTTCGAGCAGGTGCACACGATCATCGACGAACGCTGCACCACCTGCCACGCCCCGGAGCCCTCATTCTCGGGATACGCCAGCCCGCCCGCCGGCATCGTGCTGGAGACCGCCGCACAGATCCGCAAACACCGCGCGGATATCAAGCGCGTCGCCGTCGACAGCCACTACATGCCGCTCGGCAACATCACCGGCATCACCGACGAGGAGCGTGCCGCCCTCGGCGCGTGGATCGAGCGAAACAAGGAGTGACAGCGGCATGACGAGCCTGATCCTCGACAACGCCGCGGCCGTCGCGACCATGGAAGGCGACGACGGCGGCGTGCTCCACGACGCCAGCATCCGTATCGAGGACAACCGCATCGCCGCGGTGGGACCCGCGGCGCGCATCGGCACCGATGCCGACCGGGTGATCGACGCCCGCGGGCACATCCTCATCCCCGGGCTGGTGAACACCCATCACCACTTCTACCAGACCCTGACCCGGAACCTGCCGGCGGGGCAGGACGCGGGGCTGTTCAACTGGCTCGTGAGCCACTACCCGGTGTGGGCACGCCTGGATCCGGAGGCGATGGACGTGAGCACGCGGATCGCGGCGGCCGAGCTCATGCTCTCCGGCTGCACCACCGCCGCCGACCACACCTATCTCTGGCCCAACGGCGCCCGCCTGGACGACCAGGTCCACGCCGCGCGAGAGATGGGCCTGCGCTTCCATGCCGGGCGCGGGTCCATGTCGGTGGGCGAATCGGACGGCGGCCTGCCGCCGGACTCGGTGGTCGAGTCCGAGGCCGCGATCCTCGCCGACAGCCAGCGGGTGATCGAGACCCATCACGACGACGCGGACTATGCGATGACCCGCATCGCCCTGGCACCGTGCTCGCCCTTCTCCGTATCGCAGACGCTGATGCGCGAGAGCCTGGAGATGGCCCGGCACTACGGCGTGCACTGCCACACCCACCTCGCCGAGACCCGCGACGAGACGGCCTACTGCCTCGAGCGCTTCGGCCGCACCCCGGTGGAATACGCCGAGGACCTGGGCTGGTGCGGCGAGGACGTCTGGTTCGCCCACATGGTGCACCCGGAAGACGACGAGGTCCGGCGCCTCGGCGCACACCGCTGCGGCGTGGCGCACTGCCCGAGCTCCAACATGCGCCTGGGCTCGGGCGCCGCCCCGGTGCGCGCCCTCCGCCGGGCCGGGGCCCGTGTCGGTCTGGGGGTGGACGGCTCCGCATCGAACGACGGCTCGGACATGCTCGGCGAGGCACGGCAGACGATGCTGCTGCACCGCCTCGTGGACGGTCCCGACGCCATGGGCGCCGTGGAGGCACTGAGCCTCGCCACCCGCGGCGGCGCCGCAGTGCTCGGCCGCAATGACATCGGCCGCCTTGCCCCCGGCATGGCCGCGGATATCGTCGGCTACCGACTCGACACCCTGCCGCTCGCCGGCGGCGCGGTCCACGACCCGCTCGCCGCGCTCGTGTTCTGCCGCCCGCCGCAGGTCGCACTCAGCCTGATCAACGGTCGGCTCCGGGGCCGCGACGGTGCGCTCACGGACGTGGATCTCCCGGCACTGGTTCGCCGGCACAACGACATCGCCCGGCGGATCGCGGCGCACGCGTGAGCGCCGCCACCGTTTGCGAGGCCCGGGGGTAACCGATACATTCGAGCGGTATCCGTAACCCCTAAACATCCCGACGCGGCAGGAGACCATGGCGCAGCAACGCGAGCCACGACCGCTGGAGCAGGCGGGCCTCGAAACGCCCGGACGCGGGCGTCGCGCATCCGACGACGCCATCTACGACGCCATCTACGAGGCGGTGCTGACCCAGCGGCTGCCACCGGGTACACGACTGCCCGAGATCACCCTCGGCGAGCTCTTCGGCGTCAGCCGCTCGGTGGTCCGCAAGGCCCTCTCGCGCCTGACGGCCGACCAGATCATCGTACGCCGCCCCAACCAGATGGCGCTGGTCGCCCACCCGAGCGTCGAGGAGACCCGGCAGATCTTCGACGCCCGGCGGCTGGTCGAGGGCGAGGTGGCCCGCCAGCTCGCCGGCCGCCTCAGCGGCAATGCCCGTGAGCGGCTCGAGCGGATCATCCGCGACGAGCACGCCGCCCACACCGGCGACCGCCAGGAGGACCGGGTCCACCACTCCATGGCCTTCCACCTGTGCCTGGCGGACAACGCGCCTAACGAGGTGCTCGGCCGCATGCTCCGGGAGCTGGTGATCCGCACCTCGATCGTGATCGCGCTGTACAAGGCCCCCGGGATGAGCGCCTGCTACCTCGGTGACGACCACCAGGAGCTGGTGCGCTGCCTGGCCGAGGGCCGCGGCGACGAGGCGGCCACGCTGGTGCGCCAGCACCTCTCCACCCTGGAATCCCGGCTCGCGCTCAGCGACGAGGAGCGCCCGGTGGACCTCGCCGAGATCCTCCGGCGCTGACCCGCCGCCCTACCCCCGGAGGTAGGGCATCAGCCAGCCGAGTCCGGCCGCGGTACCGCTGCGGGGCACGTACTCGGCGCTGACCCAGCCGTCGTAGCCGAGCGCGTCCAGTCGCTCGAACACGAAGGGGTAATGTATCTCCCCGGTGCCCGGCTCGTGGCGGCCCGGGTTGTCCGCGACCTGGACGTGGCCGATGCGGGAGAACGCGGACTCGATATGCCGCACCAGGTCCCCCTCCATCACCTGCATGTGGTAGACGTCGTACTGCAACGCGAGATTGGCGACGCCGGCATCGTCCATCACTCCGAGGGCCTGGTCGGAGCGGCAGAGGAAGAAGCCCGGCACGTCGCGGGTGTTGATCGGCTCGACGAGCAGCTGCACGCCGGCGTCGGCAAGCCTCGGCGCGGCATAGCGCAGGTTGTCGACCAGGCACTCCCGCGCGCACTCCGCAGAGACGTCCCCGGGGAGCCGCCCGGCGAGGCAGTTCACCCGCGGGCACGCCAGCGCGCGAGCGTAGTGGATCGCGGTATCCACGCCGGCCCGGAACTCATCCCGGCGGTCCGGATGGCAGGCGATCCCGCGC
Organism: Arhodomonas sp. KWT; assembly: GCF_010993615.1. Lineage (NCBI taxonomy): Bacteria > Pseudomonadati > Pseudomonadota > Gammaproteobacteria > Chromatiales > Ectothiorhodospiraceae > Arhodomonas > Arhodomonas sp. KWT. Next base: position 62,711 of record NZ_WNXE01000005.1, read on the forward strand.
TCGCCGGCGGCCCAGTCCCCGGCGGGCAGATTGAACAGCACCTGGCTCAGACCGCTGTCCGCCAGGGCGCCGGCGAGCACCGGCGCCGGATAGTCGTAGGGGAAATGGCACTCGACACCACGGAACCCCGCGGCGGCGGCAGCCTCGAAACGCGCCGGGAATGGGCGCTCCGTGAACAGCATCGACAGATTGGCGGCGAAACGGGGCATGGGAACTCACCGGCGGTCCGCAATGGACCGCCAGTGTAGCGCAGGGTCCCGCCGGACCGGGTAACGGGTCAGGCCGCCTCGCGCAGGCCCTCGCCCGCGGGCACGGGCTCGTGGACGGTCAACAGCGACCGGCGCTGACTCGCAAGCATTACCTCGTAGCCGGTCGCGGGCCGGCGCAGATGCGCCGCCGGATCCGGCCGGCCGCAGCGGCATTCCAGCGACACCGCCGCGCCACGGGGCACCACCTGCCACGCCGCACATGCCGGGCACTCGAGGTGATCCCAGGACTGGTTCGTGACTACGGCCATGACTGCCTCCGCTCGTTCAAAACATGACCGGACGATCACATCGCAACGGGGCGACAGGGGCATTGATCCAGATCAAACCCGCATTTGACCGGCAGACACGCCGGTTCTAGTCTCGGTGACAGTCCCCGGCCGCGCCGGGGACGTTACTGGACGAAGAAGCGGGGGTGCCCGGGTGCGACGACGCATGCCGGGCTGAGAGAGTCCCTTGGAACCTGATCCGGTTCGTACCGGCGCAGGGAGCTTTGCACATCACCGGCCACCGGCCGGCGTCCGCCGTCATCGCGGACGTGCAACCTTCCCTCCCCCCTTTTCGTCGCCTTTTCACTATCTGCGAGCAGAGGCGACACATCATGAACGACACCGATACCGATATCCGCGGCACCGCGGCCGCCCTCGGCGAGGCCGTGACCCGGCCGTTCCCGGGGTCCCGGCGCATCCACGTCAGCGGTCGCCGTGCGGACGTGCGCGTGCCCATGCGCGAGATCGTGCAGGCGGACACGCCCACCCGCAACGGGCCCGAACCCAACCCGCCGCTGGCGGTCTACGACACCTCCGGCCCGTACACCGACCCGGCCGCCGCCATCGACCTGTGCGCGGGTCTGGCACCGCTACGCGCGGACTGGATCGCCGAGCGCGGCGACAGCGAGCGCCTCGACGATCTGAGCTCGCGCTACGGCCGCGAGCGGCGTGCCGACGCCGGCACGACGACCTGGCGCTTCCCCGCGGAACGTACCCCGCGGCGGGCGCGCAGCGGCGCCAACGTCACCCAGATGCACTACGCACGGCGGGGCATCGTCACCCCGGAGATGGAATTCGTCGCCGTGCGCGAGAACCAGCGCCTGGAGGCCAGTCGCGACGATCCCGCCCTGGGCCGCCGCCACCCGGGCGAGCCCCGGGGCGCGAGCCTGCCGGAGACCATCACGCCGGAGTTCGTGCGCGACGAGGTGGCCCGGGGCCGGGCCATCATCCCGGCGAACATCAACCACCCGGAGAGCGAGCCCATGATCATCGGCCGCAACTTCAGGGTGAAGGTCAACGCCAACATGGGCAACTCGGCGGTGACCTCCTCCATCGGCGAGGAGGTGGAGAAGATGGTCTGGGCCACCCGCTGGGGGGCGGACACGATCATGGACCTGTCCACCGGCCGGGACATCCACGAGACGCGGGAGTGGGTGATCCGCAACTCGCCGGTGCCTGTCGGCACGGTACCCATCTACCAGGCCCTGGAGAAGGTCGACGGCGAGGCCGAGGCCCTGACCTGGGAGATCTTCCGGGACACCCTCATCGAGCAGGCCGAGCAGGGCGTGGACTACTTCACCATCCACGCCGGCGTGCGCCTGCCCTTCGTCCCCCTGACCGTGGACCGGCTCACGGGCATCGTCTCCCGCGGCGGCTCGATCATGGCCAAGTGGTGCCTGGCCCACCACCGGGAGTCCTTCCTCTACGAACGCTTCGAGGAGATCTGCGAGATCATGAAGGCCTACGACGTGGCCTTCTCACTGGGCGACGGCCTGCGCCCCGGCTCCATCGCCGACGCCAACGACGACGCCCAGATGGCGGAGCTGCGCACCCTGGGCGAGCTCACCGACGTCGCCTGGCGCCACGATGCCCAGGTGATGATCGAGGGTCCGGGTCACGTGCCGCTGCACCGCATCCGCGAGAACATGGGCGAGCAGCTGCGCCACTGCCACGAGGCGCCGTTCTACACCCTGGGGCCGCTGGCCACGGACATTGCCCCCGGCTACGACCACATCACCTCCGCGCTCGGGGCGGCCAACATCGCCTGGGAAGGCACCGCGATGCTCTGCTACGTCACCCCCAAGGAGCACCTGGGGCTGCCGGACAAGCACGACGTCCGCGAGGGCATCGTCACCTACCGCATCGCCGCCCATGCCGCGGACCTCGCCAAGGGCCATCCGGCGGCACAGATCCGCGACAACGCCCTGTCCAAGGCACGGTTCGAGTTCCGCTGGGACGACCAGTTCAACCTCGGGCTGGATCCGGAGCGCGCCCGGGAGTTCCATGACGCCACCCTGCCCAAGCAGGCGCACAAGGTCGCCCACTTCTGCTCCATGTGCGGGCCGAAGTTCTGCTCCATGGCCATCTCCCAGGAGGTCCAGGCGTTCGCCCGCGAGCGCGGCCTGGACGCCGACAGCGCCCTGGAGACGGGGCTCGCCGAGAAGGCGCAGACCTTCCGCGAACAGGGCGGCGCGATCTACCATCGCCGCTGACCGCTGTGCGGCCGCCCCCGCCGGGGCGGCCGCCGCCTCCCACACCGCCATCCCGATGGCATACAATTGTGGAAAATCCTTCCACGGGGAACGACGTTGGCGGAACGACAAACACGATCCACCGGCCGGCCACGCACCAGCGGGCGAAGCGCCGCACAGAGCCAGTCCCTGACCCGCGGCCTGAGCATCCTCGAAGCCCTCTCCGGCGCCGGCCACGGGCTGACGCTCTCCGAGGTCTCGCAGATGGCCGGGCTGGCGCCCTCCACCACCCACCGCCTGCTCCACACCCTGGAGCAGATGCAGTTCGTCCAGCAGGACGAGGAGCTCGGGCTGTGGCACGTGGGCGTGCGCGCCTTCATCGTCGGCAACGGCTTCATCAGCGCCCGCGACTACGTCGCCGTCGCCCGCCCGTACCTCCACCGGCTCATGGAGGAGACCGGCGAGACCGCCAACCTCGCCGTGCAGGACGAGGGCTACGCCGTGTTCCTCGCCCAGGTCGAGTCCCAGGAGATGATGCGCATGATCGTCAGGCTCGGCAGCCGCGCACCGCTGCATGCCTCCGGCGTGGGCAAGGCGCTGCTCGCCGGCATGACCGAGGCGGAGGTGGAGCGTATCCTCCAGCGCCGGGGGCTCTCGCGGGTCACCGAGAACACCCTGGACACCCCGGCGCGGCTGCACGCCAACCTCGCCGAGATCCGCGAGCGCGGCTACGCCTGCGACTACGAGGAACACGCCATCGGCCTGCGCTGCGTCGCCGCGACCCTGCACGACGAGACCGGCGCGGCACTCGCGGCAATCTCGGTCTCCGGCCCGAGGGCGCGGATCACCGACAGCCTCATGCACGAGCTCGGCGCGGCGGTCTCGCGCACCGCCCGTGAGATCACCGCCCGCCTGGGCGGCCATGCCCCGGACGGCCCGTGAACCGCCGCCGGGACTGTGCGCGACGTCCGGGAAGGACTACGCTGGCGGCAGGCAGCCGGAACACGGAGAGGGGAGCATGAGCGACAGCGACGAGCGCCGGCGCTTCAGCCGCATCGACATGGATCAGCCGGCCCGGCTCGAGGCGGACGGCGCCGGCATCCCCGTGCGGGTGATCGACATCAGCCTGCACGGCGCCCTGGTCCGACCCGAGGCCGAGGCGGCCATCGCGGATACCCCCGCCACCCTCACGATCCCCCTCGGCGACGAGGTGGTCATCCGCATGCACGTCACGCCCATGCACCGTGAGGCGGGCTTCGTCGGCCTGCGCTGCGACGACCTGCCGGTAGAGAGCGCCGGCCACCTCCGCCGCCTGGTGGAGCTCAACCTCGGCGACCCCGAGCTGCTGGAGCGCGAGCTGGAGGCCCTCGCCGGGCTCGGCGACCGCACGGACTGAGCCTGCCGTCATCCGGCCCTCACAGCACGCCGCACGACACGGCCCCCGAGACCACGATGGGAGCGCTGCACGAACGGCGTACCCGGGGGATATCACGCACCGCCGCAAGGCCCCGATTCCGCCGTGTCACCACCCGCTGAAGTCAGCCACCACGCTTCCCACGCTCGACCGCGACCGACGTCTCAGTGACCGCCGCCCGCCGTTGACATCCCTTCTCTTTTAGGCCTAGATAGCGGCGAACGCCGGTCGGAGATACCCACCGGCCGCATGCCCGCCAGGGAGGCGGGCAAAAACCCTCTGTCATTGACCTGGAGACCACGGAAGGTGCTCATGACAGGCATCGCCTTTGCATCGCCGTACCGCGCGTCCCCCCTACGCGTACAGGCCGGCACGTCCTCACCGGGGACCTCCCCGTCCACTGCCTCCGCCATCGCCGGTCGTGCGACCGCTCCCTCCGGCCGGCCGTCATCGCCCCCGGCCGCGGACACGCCGACAGCACGCGCACGTCGCGGGGAACGGCACCGATGAGGCCGGTCATCCTGATGGGAGACCGCACCTCCCACGGCGGCATCGTGCTGGAGGGCGCGGACAGCACTTTCGTTCGGGAACGTCGGGTCGCGCGGGTCGGCGACCGCGTGAGCTGCCCCAGGGACGGCCACACCCCGTCGGTGATCGTGACCGGCGACCCCACGGCCCTCGTCGACGGCCGCCCCCTCGCCAGAGAGGGCGACAAGTGCGCCTGCGGCGCGACGCTCATCGCCTCCGTCGCAGACACGGGGACGCTCTGATGTCCGGGTACCGGCGCCCCTCCATCTACGACCGCCTGCAGAAGAGAACGGCGGCCCGGCAGGACAAGGCGCCGCCGGCACCGCGGCACTTCGACACCCAGTCCATGGCCGTGGCACACGCCTGGCTGCTGGGCGGTTTTGGCGATACCGATGAACTGGTGCCCGGGATGCCGGCCCCGGCCGGCTGTGACTACACGTTCGACGAGCGCGTGCGCAACGCCGCCGACGAGTTCATGGGCGTGTACCGAATCGGGACCGGCCGTCCGGCCGAGCTCGCCCCCGGCGCAAGGGCCCGGCAGCTCCTCGAATACGCCCTGCCCGGACTCCTCGCGCGGGGGGACCGTCAGGCATGGGGGGAAGGCCAGATCGTGCTGCAGCACCCCGCCGGCACCGATCCGCAGGCATGGCTGGATACCGTGCTCGCGCTCTGGCCGGCCCGACTGCAGCCCAGGCACGGGATGCACGTCACCGCCCTGACCTTCGATCAGTGGTTGCGTGAGACCCTCGCCGCCTCCGAGGGAACGATCGAGTGCTATCAGTTCATCGCCGTCACACCGCTCGGACTCCGCCCCATCCGGACGGGCCACCCGAACGGCGAGGCCCTCGCGTCACTGTGGCTGAGGCGGCCGACGAAGGAGCACGCTCCCGGCGCGAACACACCGCATACCGCGCACTGCCGGCTCTCCCTGCCCGGGCGCCACGAACACCCCCCAAGACACCTGACACGGCGGGACGACCCCGCCCTGCTTGAACGCGCCGTCGCCACGGCCATCCCGCAGGACGACGCCCGACAGGCCATCGGCGCACTGGTCTGGGCCGGCGTCACCGGCGGCAACCGGCTCGATCAGCTCACGGCACTGCTGCAGCGCGATTTCCCCCATCTGCACTGGGATACCGACGTGTGGTCCCTACAGGGCCTGTGCGGATCGATGGACACCGATACCACCCCCTATCAGCTCGCCGTCGCCCTGAGGCTGGCGGAGCAGCGGGCGGGGAACACTCTGGTCCTGGACTGCCGCGGCGACGACACCACTGTGGCCATGCCCCTGGCCTGTGCGGAAACCGCCACCAACCCGCCGCCGGAGCGCGGCGGCAGGTCTTTACCTCCCAGCACACGGACGACGGGAGCCCCCTCATGAGCGACGACACCGGCAAGCGCCTGCTCGACCCGCTCCGCGACTGGGCCGAGATGACCCAGCGGGAGCGTCTGCTGCGCCTGACCACCCCCCTGGGCAAGGACCGCCTGCTCGCCCACCGCTTTCATGGCCACGAGCGACTCGGCCGCATCCCCGCCTGGCGCGTCGACACGATCAGCCTCGATGCCGACATCGACCCCCAGGCGCTGATCGGCAAGCCCGTCACGCTCGCCATCCGCCTGGAGGACGGCAGCGAAACCTGTCGCCACGGCCTGGTGGAATCACTGACCTACCTCGGCGCCGACGGCGGTCTGCACGACTGGCAGCTGGTCTTCGTCCCCTGGTTCGCGCTGCTGGCCTATCGCGAGGACTGCCGCATCTGGATGGATCGCAGCATCATCGACGTCCTTACCGACGTGTTCAGCCACTATCCCGAGGCCGCCGGGCGCTACCGATTCGATCTGCGCCGCGACTACCCGGCGCTGAGCTACGTCGTCCAGATCAACGAGCCGGACAGCAACTTCGTTCAGCGCTGGCTCGAACAGGAAGGGCTGTACTGGTACACGCTGCACGAGCCCGACCGGCACACGATCGTGTTCACCGATGACGTCGACACCCTGCCGGCGAGCGAACCGACGGCCATCCGTTTCCACACCCAGGCGGCCACCCAGCACGAAGACAGCGTCCTGCAATGGCGCCCGAATCACACACTGCACAGCCAGCGCACGCACTACGTCAGCCGCGATTACCGCGCGCATACCCGCCCGCTCGAGGCCGGCGTACCCACGACGCCGGACGCCACCACCCTGGACGGACTCGAACGCTACGCCTGGCGCGGCCAGTACGCCTGGAACACGACAGGCGACGGCGCACGGCTGCTGCGCGGGCGCATGGAGGCGCAGGAGTCCGCAGCCCGGCGCATCCACGCCGTCAGCGGCGTACGCCGCCTCAAGGCCGGCGAGTGGTTCGAGCTCCGCGACCATCCCCTCGTCGAGCGCCGGGGCGAGAACGCACGGCAGTTCATCGTCATCGATGTCGAGCTATTCGCCGAGAGCAACCTGCCGATCGCCTTCGAGCGCCGCGACCGCCCCGGCAGCCTCGGCCCGCTGATCCGCGCCTTCCGCGACCGTGTCATGGATGCCCCGGCGGAGGCCGCCGATGAGCGCGAGCGCTCGCGCACCTACGGCTTCTTCCTCAACCGCCTTGAATGCCAGCGCCGCGACCTGCCCTATCGCAGCCCCGAGCAGCACCGCCGCCCGGAGGTCGGCATACAGACCGCGGTGGTCGTCACCCCGCCCGGACACGAGGTCTACACCGACCGCCTCAACCGCATCCACGTCCGCTTCAACTGGGACCGCCTCGCCAGCGACGAGCGGCTGAGCTCGTGCTGGCTGCGCGTCATGCACAACAGCAGCGGCCCGGACTGGGGCACGGTCAACGTCCCGCGGGCGGGCGAAGAGGTGCTGGTGGGCTTCATGGACAACCACGTGGACCGCCCCGTCGTTCTCGGCCAGCTCTACGGCGGCCACTACCCCCAGTGGCACTCCACCGGACTGATGAGCGGGCTCAGGAGCAAGGAGATCGGCGGGCGCGGCCATAACCAGCTGGTGATGGACGACGCCACTGGCCAGCTCCGCACCCAGCTCGCCAGCAGCGAGTCCACCACCGAACTCAACCTCGGCTATCTCATCGACCAGCAGGGCAACACCCGCGGCGCCCGGCGGGGAACCGGCTTCGAGCTGCGCACCGACGCCTACGGCGCGATCCGCGCCCGCAATGGGCTCTACCTCTCCAGCTGGGGCCGCCCCGGCGGCACCGGCAGCCAGCTCGACGCCGGCGAGGCGTGGCGCCAGCTCCGTGAGGGCCACGAGCTCAGCCGCACGCTCTCACAGACCGCCAAGCGCCACCGCGCCGAGGCCTTGGGCGGGGTCGAGCCGCTCGAGCGCTTCAACCGCAACAGCGAGCACACCTACGGCAACGCCACCACCATCGACGGCACCGGCGCACGCCGGTTCGCGGACGGCGGCGGCGACACCGACCACGCGATCCGCAACGGCGGACAGGGCGAGGTCCCCGGCCTCGAGGACGCGCTCATCCTCATGGCGGCCCCCGACGGCATCGCCACGGCCACGCCCGAGAGCACCCACCTGCACAGCGGCGAACACCTCACCGTCTCCACCGGCGAGGACGTCAACATTGCCGCCGGCCGCAGCCTTCTCGCCAGCATCGCCGACAGGCTCTCGCTGTTCGTGCATCGCGCCGGCATGAAGCTCATCGCCGCCGGCGGGCGTGTCGACATCCAGGCCCAGGACGACGAGATGGAGCTGCAGTCACGCCGGGCGATGCGGCTGTCGTCCACGGACGATGCGGTCATCCTCGCCGGCAAGAAGGAGATCCTGCTCACCAGCGGTGACGCCTACATCCGCCTCGCCGACGGCAACATCGAGATCCACGCCCCCAAGGCCGTCAACGTCAAGGGCGCGAAGAAGCAGTTCGGCGGCCCCGTGAGCATGACCCACCGCTTCAACCAGTTCCCCGAATCGAGCTTCAGCGAGACGTATCAGGCCGTCGACACGGATGGCACACCGATCGCCCATCGGTACTTCGAACTGCGCCAGGGGAAGGAAATCATCACCACGGGCATTACCGACGCCGAGGGGTACACCGGCATCCGGAAAAGCGAATTCATCGACGGCATGAGCATACGGCTCCGACGGGGACAGGGATGAGCGACGAGTACGACATCTACGACATCTTCGACACGGCACACAGCTGCCACCACCCCAGCGAAGAAAAGCACGTCACGCGCGTGCGCTGCCGCGACTGGGTGCTCCCCGTCGTCTTCGTGCCGGGGGTGATGGGGAGCAATCTGAAGAATACGTCGAATAAGGAAAAGTGGCGCGTAGATAGTGTTTGGAGCCTGTTGGGGTGGCTTTGGAAAAGCCCCGAAGCACGCAAGGAGATCCTGAACCCGGACGAAACCGAGGTCGACCCCGAGGGGGCTATCCCTCACGGGCTGAGTCGCAGCTGGAAAAC
>NZ_WNXE01000600.1:0-1006 GCF_010993615.1 Arhodomonas sp. KWT
TCGATGAAGATGACCCGGGTGAAGGTGTCGACCTGCATGATCGCCGGCGTGGCGAAGTCCGAGAGGGTGTACAGCGCCGAGAGCAGCGCCCCTGCGGCGATGCCGTTGCGCACCCGCGGCAGCACCACGCGCAGCAGTGCCATGGGCAGGGACAGGCCCAGGGTCCGGGCGGCGTCCACGAGCCCGGCGTCGAGCCCCCGCAGCGAGGCCCGCGTGGTCAGCAGCACGAACGGGTAGGTGTAGAGCGCCATGACCAGCGCCGCGCCCCACAGGCCCCGTACCGGCGGGGTGGTGAGACCCAGCAGGTGCTCGATCTCGCCCCCCGGGCCGAACGCGGCGAACAGCGCGAACGCGCCGATATAGCTCGGCATCGCCAGCGGGGCCGTGAGGGCGACGAGCCAGAACCGGCGCAGCGGCAGCTCGACGCAGGCGCTCGCCACCGCCAGCGGCACGCCGATGAGCACCGCGCCGGCGACGCTCAGACCGGTGAGCAGGGCGGTCTCGCCGAGGATGCCCAGCGCGCGGGGGCTCAGCGCCGGGCCGGCCCCCACGCCCAGATAGAGCAGTACCGCCACCGGCAGCAGCGCCGCCGCGGCGACCACTGCCGCCAGGGGATAGGAGAGTGGCGCCCGCCTCACAGCACCCCGACGTCACGCATCAGGGCGAGGGTGGGCTGGAGCTCCGAGAGCCGGGTGAGGTCCATGTCCGGCGGCTGGATCCGCGAGAGCGGCGGCAGGCCCTCGGGCATGTCCACGCCGGAGACCAGCGGGATCTCGTAGGCCTCGCGGGCGAGGTAGCCCTGGACCTCGCGTGTGAGCAGGTAGCGCACGAAGTTGAAGGCCGTCTCCCCGGGGTTCAGCACCATGGCGCCCGCGGCATTGAGCAGCGAGCCGGCGTCGCCGCGGGTGAACGCCAGCGCCACCGAGGCCTCCGGCATGCCCGCCTTCAGCCGCAGGGTGTAGTAGTGGTTGGCGAGCCCCAGGTCCACCTCGCCGCGCTCGGTGGC